>JAFMBQ010000157.1 GCA_017858365.1 Algoriphagus sp.
TTCTTTGTCATCTATTTGTAAAATTAGCAGACACACTTAACTGAACACTCTCCAGTTTACTTTTTTAACGAATTTAGATGTTCTCGCTTTAGGTAGAAAATAAATCCATTTAACACCTTCAGAGTTTCTAAAATCTTAGCCCGATAGGTCAAATATAATTCTATTGAAATATATCCCTCATCTTTTGCCTCAATCAAATGATCTAACAGCTCTGCAATTGATCCTCTCGAATTATAGAAAAATTTGTTGCTATCCAAATAATGAAACCTTCCCCATCCTTCAGCTATGTTTGCCGTTGCTGATCTGGAGGCGCGAATTATTTGAGATCGGAGTTCATATTTTTCCGTTGCAGGAATTTTTGCAATAACTTCAATCTTAAGGCCAGATTTCAATTGATAGGCAAGTTGCCAGCATTTTAATTCTTCAAAAGTTTCGGCTCTTTCCATATCCTATAAAAAAATTTCAACTAATTTATCTAAATAAATTACAAAAAACTAATTACACTTTTTTTAACTATTATACTTATTCTCTATTCTCTCATTCTCTATTATCCCATTCTCTGCTCTCTCATTCTCTATTCTCTTATTCTCCCATTCTCTTATTCTCCCATTCTCCCAATCTCTCAGCTCACCACCTCCGCCTCAGCAATACGTTTCCGCTCTTCCTCCACGATCCGGTTGAAGATTTCTCCTCGCTTTTTGACTCGATTCGTCTTTTGCCAGTCCATAAAGGCCACGATCACAAAAAGCATAAAGTACATGATCTGTGATTTTTGACGGATAATGATTCCCAAATTCGACATCACAAAGGTCATCGAGATCGAAATGGAGATAAAGACCACCGCTGACATTTTCACCATCGCTGGTGCGACTTTGAGATAGGTGATAAAGTCCTTCTTTAGGATCTTGCTGAACATGTAGATGTAAAGCGCATTCTCCATCGATACAATCAAGCCAATCACATTGGGGGAGTCAACAAAAAGTGGCCGAAACCAGAAGGTGAATAATTTCATCGGAAGACTATAGCTAGTCATATCTACCCCAGAACCTGCTGAGGAAAGTCTTCCAGCATTCAAAGCTGATTCCTCTTCAAAGCTTTCTACCAAGTTATTCGGGTCATAACCCAAGTACACAATCAAATCCTCATAGACAAAGATGCTCATCCCGATCGCAAAAAATACAACCATATACTTTTGGTAAGTAGGAACTTTCTCTTTACCCAAAATAAAACCTACCCCCATCCCGATCAGAATCGCAAACAAAATATGCGGACGGATCATATAGGTCAAAAAGCTCCCGAAAGCAATATGATAAGGACGCTTGGCAGGCCAAGAAAGGCCATAGATCAAAAATCCTATTCCTGCAAATATAATCGCTCCCTTCCCGAGCGATGCGGTCCAGAAGTGCATATTAGGCAAAAACATAAAGATGGTAATCGCATCCCAACCCTCAAATTTTGGATTGAAACGGAGATTCTCCTTAAAAAAGCAGTAAAAATAAACAAAGCCCCAGAATCCCAACCAAGTGGTCAGGAACATCATCATATCGTAGTTGAATCCAAACCAACGAACCCAGGGAAATGCCAGCCACTCCACAAAATCTGTCCCCTCAGCAAAAGCATCAAACCAATTCCTCCATTCAAAAGTATGGTTATAGTAATTAACTGAATCCGAGCGATTGAGCTGGGCATAGGTACAATAGACTAATCCAAAAAACATATGGTACCAGTACATCTGGTTGAGCAATCCAGCTTTCACCCACTTATGCTCCCGCTGGAGATTACCCAGAATCGGTTGGCTAATGCCAAAAAGGATCAATATGAGGATTACGGCGCCGAGCATTTTACGTCATTGCAAGGAAAATATTGGAGTTTTGTATTTATTGTACTGGGTTTCATTTTCGAAGCAATCTGCCTTTTTTATTAATACTATTCAAAAGAATGCTTCAGATTTATCGTCATTGCGAGGAAGGAACGACCGAAGCAATCTGTCCGTCATTGCGAGGAAATGGCAGAATTTTGATTTTCTCCTTACGTTTCATTTCCGAAGCAATCTGTCAACTTTTTACTCCAATCATACAGATTGCTTCGACTTTGAATTTGTCAAGAAAAAGAAACCTTATGAAAAAGTCTCGCAATGACGAGTCAACTCGCAATGATGAGTCAACTCGCAATGACGGGTCATCGATCTTATTCTTCCAAAAATCCATCGTATAAATCGATCCATTCAGGATTCATGGAGTTTATCAATTTTTCTTTTTTGAGTCTGCTACCAGCCTTTATCTGCTTTTCTCTGGCAATTGCTTCCTCAATTGAATGAAAGTTTTCGAAATAAACCAATTTATCAATATTGTACTTTGCTGTAAAAGATTTTGGAAATTGTTTCGTCTTATGCGCATGAATTCTACTAGTTAGTTCGCTGCTTACACCTGTGTATAAGACTGTATTATTTTTGTTAGTCAGGATATAGATGGAGCCTCCTTTTTTCATATTTCGTCATTGCGAGGAAGGAACGACCGAAGCAATCTGTCCGTCATTGCGAGGAAGGAACGACCGAAGCAATCTGTCCGTCATTGCGAGGAAATGGCAGAATTTTGATTTTCTCCTTACGTTTCATTTCCGAAGCAATCTGTCACCTTTCTACTCCTTATCAAACAGATTGCTTCGACTTTGAATTATTGAGGAAAAAAAAACCCTGTGGCAAAGTCTCGCAATGACGAGTCAACTCGCAATGACGGATTCATACACCCCCTCCAATTCCTCCACCATCCGCTTCATACTGAATTTATCAACCACTCTTTGTCTGGCGGCCTTTGCAAACTGGGAATGTAACTCAGTATCCTCCAAGAGCTGCACCGCAAAATCCACCAAGCCTTCATACCCATCAATTCCGGTCAAAAATCCCTGAACCCCATGCTGGACCATCTCTCCAATTCCTCCTGCACTAGTCGCCACTACGGGCACTTCACAAGACATCGCCTCTAGCATAGCAATAGGCAATCCTTCAAATTCTGAGGTACTCAAATAAATATCCATGATAGATAAGTAAGGAATCACTTCCTTCTGTACTCCTACCCAATGAAAGTTTTTTTGCTTTCCGGATTTTTCTATTTGCGTGATAATCCGCTCCCTCCAGTCTCCATCACCCACCAAGAGAAAATGTGTGTTTGGACTGCGCTCTAGGATCTTCAAGGCCAAGTCCACCCAGATCCACAAGCGCTTTTGAGAACGAAAAACAGCCACTTTACCGATTACCTTGGCTTCTTCCGGAATTCCTAACTGGGATTTGAAATTAGGGATTGGGGATTGGGGATTAGGAATTTGAATCTCCAAATTATTATCTGATTTCTTCACTACCAGATTTCCCTCTCCTTGGTAGCTATCGTGTACCTCTTCCCCATTCCCTTTTCCCTTTTCCCTTTCCCCTATTCTCTCATTCTCCTGCTCCCCATTCCATTTTCCCAAATCCCTTTTCGCTAATCCCTCTTCCCCCTTCCCCATTCTCCGAAACACCTCCGTATTCACGCCATTCTGAATCACTTTTACTTTCAATCTTCCGCCCCGTTGATAAGGGTCAAAAATAGAATTCAGCTGCATGGAGAGTGCCACTTCATTGGATACCGCGATGGCTACATCCTGAAGTTTGAAAGTCAAACGGTTGCCCCAATAGGAGACTTTATTGTAGCGATCCCAAGTATTATGCTCGGTATAGACGATCGGGATTTGAAGTTCTTTTCCAACCAATCGGGATAAAATACCTGCCCAAGGCAAATGGGCATGAATAATCTGAATCCCATGCTCCCCAATAAAGGCCTTTACTTTCTTGACCTGAAAAAATAACCCCAAGTTGCCAGAAGGAATCAAGTGAACCTGAATTCCAGCTGCTTCCAATTCATCCACGATATTATTCTGCTGGTGGTAAAAGTAAATACAGTGGAATTCAAAGCGCTCCTGGTCATGAACCCGGACGGTCTCAGGAATCAGCTTTTCAGCCCCCCCTCTTCCGAGGGATTTGATGAGGTGGAGGATTTTGATTTTTTTATTCACTTGTTAGTTTTTATTTGTCATTGCGAGGAAGGAACGACCGAAGCAATCTGTCCCTCATTAAGAGCGAAGTAATCTGCCCGTCATTAAGAGCGAAGCAATCTGTCCGTCATTGCGAGGGAGGAACGACTGAAGCAATCTGCCCGTCATTGCGAGGAAATAAGCGAATTATTGATTTATAGAGTGATTTTCATTTCCGAAGCAATCTGTTAGTTTTTTAGTACTTATCATACAGATTGCTTCACACTGGTAAGCTCTTCACTATCATTTATAGGTTGTTTCAGCGTTCGCAATGACGCTCCCATAAAACATTTCAAAGTCCTTGGCAATTTGCTCCATTTGATAATTTTTTAACACAAGCTCTTTTGCAGCTGCTGTTATTTTTTCCAGTTCATTCAAAGGAGTATTCAACACTTCCAAAATGCCTTCTTTAAATGCTTCGGAATCCCCAGAATCAATGCACCATCCTGTTTCTTTATTTATCACCACTTCTGGAATCCCACCGACGCCATAAGCTACCACTGGAACTTGGCAATACATAGACTCCAAAATTACTCCTGGCAAACCTTCAATTTTTGAGGGCATGACCAAGGCTTTTGCATGGGATAAGATGGGGAAAATATTTTCCTGATTTGGAATTAACCTCACAAATGACTCCATTCTAAGGGCTTTGATTTTTTCTTTGAGGCTAGCCTCCAATGGTCCAGAGCCTAAAAAAATCAAGTGCAGTGAAGGGTGTTTTTCAAAAACTGAGTTGAAAATATCTAACATTCCCAAGGGATTCTTCTCTTTGACTAAACTCCCTGCAAAAAGTAAATATTCGTGGCCAATCTGTCTGTTTCCTAGCACCTTACAATTTTGATCTATGGAGGATGGATCTATTCCTATTGGTAAGCGCTCAATCAATGGTACAGAAAACAAGCTTTTAAAATCATCCATCGAAGCCTTTGAAACCGAGGCTACTCCTGTTACCTGCTTCAGCATAAATTTATTATATAGAAGTGCAGATTTTCCTCGAATAAAGAGACTCATCTGATTCGCATTGCGATAGATTAGTGGGGTACTCCACTTATAAAACAGCCTACTGAAACTTGCAAACTTGAGTGTATCTGATGCATTTGCTTGAATAAGATCCGGCTGAAAATCAGAAATGATAGCTGATAAAATCTTCCAACCTTGCCGATCTGTCATTCTTCGACTAGGATTCCGACCAAGGGAAATCGTTTCCCCGGAGAAAGGCAAAACTGCCTCTCCATCATACAGTGCAACCAAGAGCACTTCATGACCAATACTTTGAAGTTGCTCTGAGAGTTGTGCCGCAAAAATCTCCGCTCCTCGGCGCTGCTTTTTAGTAATCAGCTGGATAATTCTCATTTAACTGCCATTACTTGAAAGAACCTCTTGGTAAACACCCACATATTTCTCCGCTATTGCTTCAATTAAGTAATGTTTTTTTGCAAAAACTTCTGCCTGATCCAACACGGTATTGAGCTGTTCTAATTCCAACGAACAAACTTTTTCAATGAGCGCTACAAAGCCATCTTCATCTCCTGATTCTACCAGCCAACCCCTTTTTCCATCTGCTATCATTTCAGGAATCCCGCCAATCGCATTCGCAATTACTGGAAATCGATTCAGAAAGGCTTCGATTACTACAGCAGGAAGTCCTTCCAAGATACTGGGTAGAATTAAAATTGAATTTTGAGGAATTGATTCAAAGGGAGCCGTTAAAACTCCTTTAAAATCCACCTGACTGGAAAGTCCCATTGAAACAACCATCTGTTTGATCGTAACAGTTAGCGGACCATCACCAATCAAAATCAATTTAGCCTGAGGCCTTTTTGCCAGGAATTTTTTGAAAATCCGCAAAAGTCCCACATGATTTTTCTCGAAGGAAAATCCACCCACATGTACTAAAACTGGGTAGTCAAGCGGGGGGCTTTTTTGTTGGTTCAACGGAGTCTTTACGCCAACAGGTATGATCCTGTGCACCCCGTTGAATTTAAAGATTTTTTGAAAGTCAATTTTGGAATGTGCACTTACAGCGATTACTGCGTCCACTTTCGTATAGAACCATTGATTGATTCGTCTTACAACCGAAGAATTGATGTATTGACTGATTACGCTCCCATTATAAAACACAGATTTGGATTCCCAACTGAATAAAATCTTAGAGAAAACCAAATACTTCAAGGTATCCCCTCCCATGGCCTGTACAAAATCAGGCTCAAAGTTTAAAATCTCTTTTGCCAACTTTCGCCAAGCAGGAAAATCAAAAAAGCTCCTGCTACGCTGCTGACTTAATACTTTAATTTTCTCCAAATAAGGCAAGTCAAATTCTCCCTCAAAAAGTGCCCAGACTCGCACCTCATGACCAAGTTGGATTAGTTCCTGAGCCAAGTCGCATGCAAAAAGCTCTGCTCCCCTGGCCTGTTTCCGCTGAATTAAAAAAACGATTTTCATCTCCTGTAGTAGAAATCTAAAAAAACCTTTCCAGCCGACGGGTTAACTGTATGAACCCCAAGAGCTCCTTTTACGCCTGCTGCTGAGAGGGATCCAACAGTATCTTCCTGGTATTCTGTCTCCGTTAGCTTTTTAATTTCTCTGAAAATCACCTGATGACCATATCTTAATCCTAAATCTTGTGCCGGTCGAATCGGTCTTTTTCCCTCCAAAAAAATAGCTCCTGCTGGCCTGGAAAACCGGACATCGGATACTATTGGGTTCAAAGGATGTGCATGCCAAACAGGATCCAAAAAATCGGTACACCAATACAAAAATAACTCATCAAAAGGGGAAATCCCGGGATGAAGCCGCTGGTTGATAAATAGCCAATACTTATTATCATACCTAAGAATCGTTGGATCATATCCTTCAAATGGAAAAAAAACTTCCCCTTTTTCCCATTCATAGGGAAAATTCCTGGCGCGATAGCGATAGATTTTACCATTATCTGCCGATTCTGGAATCAAAAAATATTCTCCACCCTGCTCGAAACTGAAAGGGTAAGATAAATGCCAATCTTCTTCCAATACCAACTTTTGATTGCTTAGCCCTGTCTCAGTCAATTTCCCACAGCCAATTCTGCCCTTCTGTGTTTTCTTATCAAAGTCTTCATAAAAGAGGAAGGTATCCCCCCCATATTCTACTGGAAATGGATCTGCCAAATAGCTGGTTTTGGGCTCAGCAACCGGAAGAAGCATCGGGTTTTTTGGAACAGTGTTGGTGTTCCAGTCAAATTCATTTTGGTTAATGTAGCCGATTTCCCAATGTGGTTTTTTAGCAAGTGCTTTGATCTTTCGAACTACATTCCTAGAAACCAAACTCCCTAAAAGGAACAGCATGGATAAGGTGGATGGCGGTCGGAGCAACGGGGATACCGGATTGCCTTCTGGGGATTGTTGTTCCAAACTGTTCATCCAGGCTTCCTCCCCAATCAGTTCAATTTGCTGGATCACTCGAAGGGGAAAAAAGGCCGACTTCCAAAAGATCCGATTGGCATTTCGATCTACCGAAAGAGGATCAGTCTGAGAGAAGGAGGAATAAAGAACCTTCCCTTGATCCAATTTTTCAGTTAGCTGTTGCAAGACAACTCCTGTAATCGGCTTGGCATTCATTACTTCCCAGAAAGCAGGTGGGCCACCCCGGTAATAATCCGGATCTCCATGATGGAACGACCATACTCCCAATCGGGGTAAAGTCAATATGCCCCCAGTCAAAATCCGAAAGCCCAACCGAATAATCAGATCGGGTTGGTAGTTTTTGATTCGTTCTAAATCGGACTTTTCAAAAAAGTCTGAATACTTTTTCTGGATTGGGCTTACTTCAAGAGCTGGTACATTCCAATTCAGAATTTCCTGTAGGCTCTTCTGTGCAAATGCATCGGGGTGAGCTGAGAACAGCTTTCGGTCACACCAGCGATAAGCCCGATAAACCAAAGGAGATTTTTTGCCACTTGATTTCGGTGTTTGATTAATGACACAGGCAACTAGTTGGGGATAGCCGCTTTCTTTAAGGCTTTTCACCAATTCAAACTGCCAAGCTTGAAGGGTATAGGAGTCTAAGAGAAGGATGATTTTTAGTGGCATGTTTTTGATTGCATGAATTTTTCCTACGACTTGTTAAACCCTAATTGTCAGATTTATTTTGAAGCGTGAACTTTGGGAAAAAATCTATCGGCATTTACAGTAGGTAAAAGTCATAAAAAAATGGGCCGCTTTTCATTTTGAATTTTGGATAAGTTGAAGGGTTTTACACTACAAATTTCGCTTAATCAAAATCTATTTCTTTGCAGTACTTATGGATATATTGATTTATTGGGATTAAAAATTAGAGGTCAAGCCAATCAAACAAATATTTTTCCTCGTGGGGTATTTCAAATTTTGAAAGAAAATCATGGTACTCTTCTTTGAAGGTAATTTCTTGATGATGTTTTTCCTGATTTAGGATATATTGATAAACATGATCCAATTGGGAATGTCCATACGAAAAAGCGCCATACCCATCCTGCCAGCTAAAATGTCCAGGGAGGTATTCTTGCTTATTAATGAAATTGGAAGAATTGTTTTTAATGTCTCGTATTAGTTCTGAAATCCCACAATTAGGTTTTATTCCGACAAACACATGAACGTGATCTGAGACTCCATTTACAATTATGGCCTTTTGATTTTTGCCTTTTATTATCCCTGAAATATATTTAAAAACATCATCTCGCCAAGCTTTTCTCAAAAGGTTTTCTCGCCCTTTGACTGCAAAAACGTATTGAATGTAGATTTGTGAAAAAGTACCTGCCATATTTTCTTTATTTAATTTTGAATCAATTTATAGTTAAAAATATACAATTAGAGCTATTTTTTTGAATTGCAGCTTTGCAATGATTTTGAAAAAAATGAGAGAAAAATGAGGTTACCTATAATGATACCACCCTATAATCATACCACCGCTTCGCGGTTATAAAAAACCCGGAACGGGTGAAAGGATTATAGAAACCACACGATCAAATCCCAACATCATATTATGAACCCGGAACGGGTGAAAGGATTATAGAAAACGCATAAATCCCGAAATCATTGGATGAACCCGGAACGGGTGAT
>JAFMBQ010000158.1 GCA_017858365.1 Algoriphagus sp.
AAATTTTTGAGACATTTCGGCATCCTAGTCCATAATATTGGAAAATATCTCTACCGAGTTTGAGGTAATCAGAAACTGTTTCTTCTCCTAGTAAGACTCCTACCGATGTTCTATTTTGTCGGATGACATTTGGATACTTCCCAAAGTAATAATTGAAGTATCGTGCGGAATTATCACTTCCAGTTGCTATATAAGCATCTTTTCCCTTTAGCATTTCCTGAATTTCTATTCGCTCTTCAAATCGAGCATCTAATTCAATCAATTGCAAAATCACCCATCTCATCAAAACAGTATCAGAAGAGCTCAACTTTACGGAAGCAATGTGACCAGCCAAAAGCACACACATCAAGTCGTGAAATCCAACAGCGGGAATATTTCCTGCCATCAAAACACCTACACGAAGATTAGATAACTCATCCGATAAAGAATAAGATTCTGTCCACTTATTAACTTTATCGGACTCCAGCATACGGCTTATACCTTGCAGCGCTTGAACCACAGAATCTTCAGTAAACCAATTATTGCCATTTTTTGCTCGCCATTGAAGCTCATCAAGTATTCCTGGATCGAGTTCATTGACTCTATTACCTAGAGCGACAAAAGCCGAAATTCGTTCTTCTAATCTCATGGGGAAATGTTTTTCTGCAACAAATTTATCGTTTTTGGCTTCGAATACCTTATAATTAAATTAAATTAGTTAGTACAACAACTTTTTTATTGCCTGTCAGTTTTATGGTTATTACTTTTGTGAATCAAACGATAAAGCTATGGCGATAATGATCACCGATGAATGCATCAATTGTGGTGCATGCGAACCTGAATGTCCGAACACAGCTATTTATGAAGGCGGAGTAGAATGGACTTGGGGCGGAGGAACAAATCTAAATGAAGTTGTACTACCTGATGGGACTGTAATTGACGGGAAGGAAAAACAAAAACCTGTTTCTGATGAATTTTATTACATCGTGACTGATAAATGCACTGAATGTAATGGCTTTCATGAAGAACCACAGTGTGCAGCGGTTTGCCCTGTTGACTGTTGCGTAGATGATCCAGATCATCGTGAATCAGAGGATGTATTACTGGCAAAAAAGGCCTTTATGCACGGAGAATCTTAAAGGTAGCTATTGCTACTTTTTTTTTACTCAATACTGATATTAAGTCACTTATACCGGTTCTACTGTATTACATATAAAAAAAGAAGCGATTTAGGTTGAATTCTCTAACCGAATTGTTTTATCTTAGGTGGTATTAATTTAACTCCGGACCCAAAAAAATAAATCACTGTGGAAGATACTAGAGGCTATGACAGAGAAGAGATATTCTCAAAAAAAGTAAAAGCTGGAAAACGGACTTATTTTTTTGATGTTAAATCTACTCGAGCAAATGATTATTATTTGACAATCACTGAAAGTAAGCGAAAGCAAAATGGTGACAGTTTTACCTATGAAAAACATAAGATTTTTCTTTACAAGGAAGATTTTTTCAAATTTGTAGAGGCACTGAATGAATCAGTTGATTATGTAAAGCATGAACTTCTTCCTGATGTTGACTTCGATCAATTCGAAAAAGAAGATGAAAATGAAGAAGTAAAAAGTGATTTAAAGTGGGAGTAAATTAGAATTATTCGAATAAGATTGATTTCAATTCAATAGAAATAGTAAATTTAAGGGAGGCATTTTGCCTCCTTTCACGTGTGTAAGCAATGCAGCGATTTTTCGGTTACTTAATATTATGTATAGTACTCTTCCTTCTGTTCGGCTGGTACTTTTCAAATATTACTTTTTACATCGTTGCCTCATTAATACTAGCAGCAATTCTTCGCCCACTTACCAATCGACTTCATGATTTCCATGTGATGGGACAGCACATCCCTAGATGGGCAGCCATCCTCTTCTCCTATGGATCAATCGTCTTACTATTCGTTTCATTAAGTTTTCTTTTTTATCCTTTGATCAATAATCAGATCGAAATTCTTAGCAGTCTTGATCTAGAAGGAATTTATGAAACTGTGAAACAACCCGTTTTGAAAATCGAAGGATTTTTGTTCAAATATGAATTGATTGATAATAAACCTGGCTTCCTATTCACTGAGATCAGAAACTCCATACTCAACACAGTTAAAGATTTTGACTTTACAAGCTTTATTGGTGGCGTGATCAATACAACAAGCAGTTTATTTATTGGCCTTTTAGCCATAGCCTTCATCAGCTTCTTTTTGCTTTTAGAAAATGGCCTCTTGCGTAGAAACTTAATGAATTTAATTCCAAATCCATATTTTGAACTCTCAGTTGCAACTTTCACCAAAGTAGAAAAACTCTTATCAAATTACCTTTCTGGCCTACTAATTCAAATGCTTACGATATTTTCTTTTGCCAGTCTTGGACTTAGCTTACTAGGTGTAGAATATTCTCTTACAATTGCACTTTTTGCAGCTGTAGCTAATCTGATACCCTATGCAGGACCAATTTTGGGAGCAAGTTTTGGGATTATTGTTGGGATTTCTACAGGAAATTTTGAAACTAATATTGAATTAAATTACCTGATTTTCAAAATCTTGTCAGTTTTTGCAATAGTACAAGTGATTGATAACATCCTGGTACAACCATTGATTTTTTCTAAATCTGTAAAAGCCCATCCCCTTGAAATTTTTGTTGTTATCTTTGTCGGGGCAAAAATCGGCGGCATTGTCGGGATGATTTTTGCTATTCCTGTTTATACCATTTTTAGAGTCTCGATTATCGAATTCTTTAATGGTTATAAATCATATCGAATATTTAAAACATAAATAAAATTAAATGGCCTTACAGTGCGGCATTGTTGGACTTCCAAATGTAGGAAAGTCCACGCTGTTCAATTCGCTTTCAAGCGCTAAAGCAGAAGCAGCTAATTTCCCTTTTTGTACTATCGAACCAAATGTTGGCGTCGTAACTGTACCAGATTCACGGCTTAAAATGCTCGAATCTCTTGTCAACCCTCAGCGAGTCCTACCTACTGTGATTGAGTTTGTAGACATTGCAGGACTTGTCAAAGGAGCAAGTAAAGGTGAAGGCTTGGGAAACAAGTTCCTCGCAAACATCCGTGAAGTGGATGCAGTCGTTCATGTGATTCGTTGTTTTGAAGATGAAAACATTGTCCATGTGGCAGGAAGTATTGATCCTGTTTTCGATAAAGAAGTGATTGACAACGAACTACAATTAAAAGATTTAGAGTCTGTCGAGAAGAAAATCCAAAAGTCCGAAAAGATCGCTAAATCTGGTGATGCTAAAGCAAGGAAAGAGCTTGAAACTCTTTTAATCTTCAAATCCGCATTGACTGAAGGGAAAAATGCTAGATCTGTAGACATTGAGAAAGAAGACTTAGAAGCTGTTCGAGATCTACATTTATTGACCATTAAGCCAGTATTGTATGTGGCAAATGTGGATGAAGGAAGTCTTGCAGGGGGAAATAAATTCATAGATCAACTCAGAGAGGCTGTAAAAGATGAGAACGCAGAAGTAATCGTGCTTTGTGCTGCAATAGAAGCTCAAATCGCTGAATTTGATGATCCGGAAGAGAAGGAAATGTTCCTTGGAGAATATGGACTAAAGGAGAGTGGAATGAACAAATTGATCTCTGCTGCGTACTCCTTATTACATTTGATAACATATTTCACCGCAGGCCCACAGGAAGTTAGAGCATGGACTATCAAAAAAGGATGGAAAGCTCCACAAGCCGCGGGTGTAATTCATACTGATTTTGAGAGAGGCTTTATTAAGGCAGAAGTGATCAAATTACCCGACTACCAACAGTTCAAAACAGAGGCTGGATGTAGAGAAAATGGGAAAATCTCGATTGAAGGCAAAGAATATGTCGTAAAAGATGGAGATATCATGCATTTTAGGTTCAATGTTTAACCATTTCTAATAAAATTTAGTAATTTTAAGATCTGTTTATTAATCACCCATTATTAACAGTTTTAAATATTTATTGTCTCATCTATTTTTAATTCATCGTGAGAGTTAGACTTATATTTTCCTTAAAAAATAAAGGATCGTACTTACCATTTCATCATCAGTACATCCTCGCCCAATTCCTAAAAGGAGTTATCGTAAAAGGCGGTAGAGAAGAATTTTTCAACTACAACTATTTCAATTTTTCTGGTCTGAAAGGCCAGACAAAAGTAAGTAGAAGTGGATTGCATTATTATTCAAGTTTAGTAACCCTAGTATTATCCTCTCAAAGTGAGGATTTTATGGACTACCTTCTTGAACAAGTATTTGCGACCCCAAAGGTTGAATTAGGAAATCTTATCTTAGTACCTGAATATACTGAGATCGAATCTGAGCCAACTTTGGAGCCTTCAAACAAATTTGTTTGTATTTCTCCTTTGGTTTTAATCACTCCTGCTTTCAATGAGGAAGCAGGTAAGCGATTCATCAGTCCAGATAGTGATGAGTTTTCCGATTTGCTTTATGAAAGCACGCTGACTAGAATGGAACGCTCTGGCTGGTACACTCCAGAACAAATGGAAACTTTCTACAAGTTCCAAGTAGTCCCTGATATGGTTTATGTAAATAAACTTAAGGAGGCTCAGAAAAAATTTGCTCGAATCTATGCAGTTTATGACATGGATGTGAAGTATGAAGTAAGAGGCTATACGCTTCCAATTACACTTTATGCCGCACCTGAAGTTCAGGACTTCGTATTCAAATGTGGCCTCGGAGCATTTACCCATAAAGGTTTTGGAATGCTTGACCTTGCAAATCACGGAACTGGAATTCGAACAGAAACTTATAAGTTCAAACGAGAAGGCTTCGTACCTTATAAACCTTCTGAGAGAACTCGCCAAAACGTAGCACCAGAGGTCTCTGAAGAGACCGAGGATCAACAACCGAAAGACTAATATCTAAACCTGCTAAAAAAAATTAGCAGGTTTTTTTTATAACCTTCTCTTATTTGGATTGAGATTGATGTAGCTCACCAATTGGTCGTAGCGCGAGCCGAGATTTCTAAAGTAAACAAGAACTTCATATTCATTTTCAGTCTCGAAGTAACTCCCTTCAAAACTTTCCGTAACAAATCCGGATTCTCCTCTTAACGCAAATTGATAATCATACCATCCCTGCTTAAGCAGAAGTGTGGTTTGGTACAACTTCAATTTAGGATCCCAAACAAGTTTCGCTTCAGGAGCTTTCCCCCATTGTGTTAAGGATCCTATCATATAAACGGGAATGGAATTCTCCTCAGTCTTAAATCGAAAAGTAACTAGCATGTACTCGCTCTCCACTTCAGGATCCCCACCGGGTCGATCGTTCGTATAGATAAAATATTGACCATTAAGATCCAAATACTGCGAATAAACTTGGTCAGGTCTAGGCACATTGATATTAGCATCTGCATAAATCACGTCCGTCTCAACCCTGACATTTGCAATATTGACACCTGTGGCTCGAATAAATCGTAAATCAACAAAACGAAACTCATTACCTGCGTCGAATTCATTTTTCCCATCAAAGAGCTCATATCTTAGGGTCTTTGAGCTCTCATTCATAAAAGTTGGCTTTTGAAGTATCTTTGAATTATCCCAGCGTTGATTTTGTCGCAATACGACTTTAATTTGGCTAGCAGGATCCATGACCTCACCTTTCGAGTAATTGATGATCGTATTAATCTGTTGAGCTCCTCTGCGATTAGACGTCTGAGATGGTGGAACTATGACTGCTCCAACCGTGAAGAGCTCCTCATAAACCATAAATCGCTTTGTAAAAGCTACTTCCGACTCATCTCTACCTCTATAAACTTTTAGAATATAGTTTCCTGATTTTGTGACCTGTGGAACTTGAAATCGGTAATGGATATAAGGAATTCGGGTATTCATTGAGTAATCGTAATCCTGAATATTAAATTCATTGAAGACTGAAAGGAAATCATTGTCTCGTAATTGAGATTTATTCCAATCAGCATCACAATGAATCAACTTGGCACTATACAATTCAGGATCGAAAGCAAGATCATCAAAACGTAATAGTAAAGGTCTTGACCCAGTCAGAGAAACTACTGGTGAATTGAGCTGGCTTGCATCATCAATCCCAGCGGGAAAAACACGTACCGACTGAATGTGATCTTTATATACTTTATCCTCAAGTTGCGCAAAGCCCTCAGCCAAAAAGCTGATGCAAAGCAAAGGTATTAACCAAAATCTACTCATGCTTCAAGGTAAGGAAAAGAATAATCTATCTCAAAGATTAAGCGATGACTTCCTGAATTGAGGAAATCTGATCCACAAGAGATTCCCATTCAGCATTTAAGCGATCTAGCCTTGTTTCAAATTCTTGATATGTTTTCTGGGTTTCTTGGGCTTTTTCCTCATCAGCATATAACGATGGATCAGCCATTTGAATTTCCAGTTTCCCCTTTTGTGATTCAAGCTTTTCTACATCTGACTCCACCTTAGCAAGTGACTCTTCGAGTTTTTTCAATTCTCTTTTGGCTTGCTGAGTTTCCTCATTGTTCTTTGGAGCTACTTTAACAACTTCCTTTTTCTGAACTTTCACTGTCGGCGCAACAGATTTCACCTCGACTTGATTAGCTTTCCAAACTTCATATTCCGCATAAGTTCCAGGATATTCTTTGATCTCTTGATCCTCGATATACCAGATTTTATTAGCCACTCCTTTTATAAAATGCCTATCGTGAGACACCGTTACAAAAGTACCTTCATACTGTTGGAGCGCTTGGATCAAAATATTTACCGATTGGAAATCCAAGTGGTTGGTAGGCTCATCAAGCAATAAAAAATTTGACTCTGAAATCAAGGTTTTTGCTAAAGCAACTCGAGATTTCTCTCCTCCAGAAAGCACCTTAATTTTCTTGAATACTTCCTCATTGGTAAATAGAAAGCATCCCAAAACTCCTCTTAACTCCATTTCGGATTTTGCACTTCCAGCCTGAGACATCTCCTGAATAATCTCATTATCCAAAGTGAGAGCTTCTAATTGATGCTGCGCAAAAAAGGATTTAATCACATTATAGCCTTCAGTTCTCTCTCCAATTGTCTTTTCGGAACCGTCAATCACGCGAAGGAGTGTTGATTTACCTTTTCCATTGGCGCCAATCAAAGCAATTTTATCTCCTCGCTCGACCCGAGCAGAAGTTTTATTCAAAATCACATTATCTCCATAGGCTTTAGAAACTTGGTCCAAAATCACCACGTCTCTTCCAGATTGCTTCGAGAATTTAAATTTAAAATTCACAGAAACCTCATCACTTATCACCTCGTGGACTTTATCTAATCTATCCAAGGCTTTGATTCGGGATTGTACCTGATTTGACTTGGATGCTTTAGCTCGGAAACGCTCAATAAACTTCTCCGTCTGCTTGATCATCTGCTGTTGATTCTCGTAGGCGTTTTGTTGGATTTCCATTCGCTCCACTTTCTCCTCCTTATAAAAGGCGTAATTTCCTGCATAAAGCGTAAGCGTCTGACTAGCTACTTCTACGGTGCTGCTGATGCAGTTATTCAAAAAAGTCTGATCGTGGGAAACTACTACCACAGCTCCTTCATAGGTCTTTAAATAATTTTCAACCCATTGAATCGAGGGTAAGTCCAAGTGGTTAGTAGGCTCATCCAGCATGAGTAATGAGGGCTTCTCCAACAGGAGCTTTGCAAGCATGACACGCATTCTCCATCCACCAGAAAAAGTTCGAAGAGGCTTCTCCAAATCTGCCGTCTTAAAACCAATTCCTTCCAAGACTTCTTCAGCCTTAGCTTTGATCGTATAGCCTTCATTTGCCTCAAATCGTTCCTGAAGAAACGCAAGCCTGTTGATGATTTCTTCGGAATAATCGGTCTCCATTTTTCTCAAAACTTCGTCGATTTCAATCTGTAATTGCAAGGTCTCTTTGAATGCTGCCAAAGCCACATTCAAAATACTATCGTCTGATTGATAAGAAAGAAGATCTTGATTTAGAAACCCAATGGTGCAATCCTTCGCTTTTTGCACTTCTCCAGAGCTAGGCTGATAGTCCCCATTAATTATTTTGAGTAGTGTTGACTTGCCAGTTCCGTTCTGTCCGACCAAACCAATTTTGTCTTTTGGCTTGATATGAAGATTTGCATTTTCGTAAAGAGGGCGACCTCCAATAAAGTAAGAGAGATTATTAATCGATAACATGGTACAAAAATAACATTATACCCGTTTATAAAGCTTTTTAAGCAAAACAATCTGTCCTTTCCTATATTAGATTAACAAACAAAAACATCCAATGAGAATTTCCATCAATTTAATTCGCTCGATTTCACTGGCTTTGATTGCTTTTGCTTTTGCCTGCAACGAGAAGCAAGGTGCTGAAGCTCAATCTGTCAAGTCAGATGGGTCAAACAAAATAGCCATAGGAAATGCTAAAGCTGACGTACAGCTCGACAAATTAAAGCTCCCAACAAATTTCAAAATAGATGTCTGGGCAGCAGATATTCCAAATGCTCGATCCATGGCAATTTCTGACGATGGGATTGTATTTGTTGGAAATCGCCAAGAAAAGAATGTTTATGCAGTAGTAGATGAAAACAAAGACGGAAAAGCAGATTTTAAATACATACTAGCTGAAGACCTTCGAATGCCAAATGGAGTAGCCTATCGGGATGGCGATCTCTATGTAGCGGAGGTAAATCGGATTCTTCGGTTTAAGGACATTAAGAATAATCTGGACAAACCAAGCTATGAAGTAGTCTATGAAGACTATCCAGAAGAAGGCCATCATGGCTGGAAATTCATCGCATTTGGACCGGATGGAATGCTTTACGTGCCTGTAGGCGCTCCATGCAATATTTGTGAATCAGAGAATCCGATTTTTGCTAGCATTACAAGAATCGATGTGAAGTCACCTAATCCAAAGCCAGAAGTATTTGCACATGGCGTCAGGAATTCCGTCGGATTTGATTGGCATCCTGTCACCGGCGAACTCTGGTTTACAGACAATGGTCGTGATATGATGGGAGATGATATTCCAAATTGTGAATTAAATAGAGCAACAGCTGCTGGACAACATTTTGGTTATCCTTATTGGCATGAGGGATCAGTAAAAGATCCTGAATTTGGATCAAAGGGAAAAGCTCAAAGTGCCTATGTCGCTCCGGCAGC
>JAFMBQ010000159.1 GCA_017858365.1 Algoriphagus sp.
CGACCGCAAAATTAAGCAGAAAAGCCTAATACCAAAGGATATTTGGAAAATAATCCGATCATTCTTCCATTTTAGATTTTAAAATGCGCTTGGTGCCAAAAAAGCCGATCGGAATCAATCCAACACTCTTCGGGCAAACAAAAATGCTTTCGCCCAGTAAACATTGCTCAAGTAATCCTCAGACACTCCAAGTGAAGTGGAAGAATGAATAAATCGAATGTCAGATTTGGAAGCCTCTGTCACTATCCCAGAGTGCGTGACTTGTTTCCGCCTTCTTCCGGTCGCGAAAAAAAGTAAATCACCCGGCTTGATTTCATTCTTTTTGATACTTTTCCCTTGCTCACTTTGTGATGCTGAAGTTCGAGGCATATTAATCCCAACCGAGTAAAAAGAGTGATAAACCAATGCAGAGCAATCTATTCCTGATCTGGTGGTTCCTCCATATTTATATGGAGTTCCAGTATAACTTTTGGCTGTGGCGATAACTTGATTAAAGGGTTCATTTACCACCTTCTTTTTTGAGGCGCAGGAAAAATTAAAAATCAAAAGTGCCAAAAATAGAAATGTGGATACTTGGAATCTTTGTTGGAGCATACAGGTTTATGAGAACTCAAGTATAAGTGACTGCGCTCAAGTTTTCAACTTTTTCTTTCCGAAAAAACTTGAGAAGTCGTTAATTTAGTGTCTCACTTAATAATTATGAGTAAAGAAGAATTTGCAAGTCTCCCTTTTCACAAAAAAATAAACACCCTCTACACAGAGGGTACTTTTGTCGTGGGGATTCGCTATTACCGCTATAAGGTCAATCTATACTTGCTCGAAAATGAATATATAGAGGTGTTTTACAACCACAAACTGGATAAAATCGACAAGATTGACTTTTTGCCTCGGGATCATACCCGTATGAAGTTCTATCTAGATCAGATCCGAATTGACTAAAAAGAAAGGGGCCAAATTAAAACTTGGTCCCTTTCTTTTCTTTTAAAGCTTTCTCTTCAAGAAATCCGTCATCATCGAATACAAATGCCAAGTGGTATTTCCTCCAGAGATTCCATGACTTCTGTTAGGATAGTAGAAGGTCTCAAATTGCTTATCTGCCGTGATTAAAGCATTGACCAGATCTACAGAATTCTGGAAGTGCACATTATCATCACCTGTACCATGGATCAACAGAAAATTTCCCTTCAACTTATTCACATGCATGATTGGGCTATTGTCATCGTATCCAGATGGATTCAACTGTGGCGTTTGCAAATAGCGCTCGGTATAGATCGTATCGTAATATCTCCAAGTAGTTACCGGCGCAACTGCAATGGCGGTTTTGAAGACATCATTTCCCTTCATCAGTGCCAGAGAAGACATGTATCCTCCATAGGACCAACCCCAGATTCCCACTCGGGCAGGATCAATAAATGGCAGTTTGGCTAAATATTTTCCACCCTCGATTTGATCAACTGTCTCCAAAGCTCCCAGATTTGCATAGGTAGCATGCTTGAAATCACGACCTCGAGCTCCCGTTCCGCGGTTATCGATACAGGCAACAATTATTCCTTCTGCTACCAAAGTCTGATGCCAAAGGTCCCGTGTACCTGCCCAAGCATTTAACACATTTTGAGAACCTGGACCACCATAAACATACATAAGCACCGAATATTTCTTATTCGGATCAAAGTCTACAGGCTTGATCAGGTAACCATTCAGTGAAGTTCCATCGACTGTTGGGAAAGTGAAGAACTCCTTTTCTCCCAAAGCATAGCTTGCCAACGTAGAATTCAAAGCTGCATTATCCTCCAGCACCTTGATTTGCTTTCCACTAGATTCATTCAGTATGACTGTAGCAGGCTTAGCCGTGGTGGAATAATAATCCATATAAAATCGATGATCCGGACTCATATTGATCGCATGAGTCCCGTTGGCAGGAGTCAGTGCTTTTTTGCCTTTTCCATCCAAGCCGATCAGGTAGAAATTGCGTTCAAGAGGTGACACCTCTGTGGAGACAAAGTAGATTTTTTTCGATTTCTCATCGACTCCCACCATCTCAGTCACTTCCCAATTTCCAGTAGTAATCTGGCGAATCAGACTCCCGTCAAGATTGTGATGGTAAATGTGTTTGTAGCCATCCTGTTCCGAAGTTCTGATAAAGCTTTTGCCATCTGCCAAATATTGAAGGTCATCATTGTAATCCAGATCGACATAGGTTTTGGAAGTTTCTGAGATGATTAGCTTGCTTGCTCCATTTGTTGCGTTGGCATGAAGCAAGTCCATCTGATTTTGAAGACGATTCAAGCGAATAAAGGCCAATTGATTCGGATCTTTCGTCCAATAGATTCTTGGCAAATAAATATCTGATTCGTTACCAGCATCGATTTTTTGAATTTTGGCTGAAGCCAGATCGTACACATGAATACTTACATCGGAATTCTTTTGTCCAGCTTTTGGATATTTGAATTTATAATCCTTTGGATAGAGTGGACCCCAAAGCTGCATATTGAATTCAGGAACTTCTGATTCATCAAATCGGATAAAGGCGATTTTTTTACCGTCAGGAGACCATTTAAAGGCCTGCGCCATAGAAAATTCCTCTTCATACACCCAGTCAGCAGCCCCGTTGATGATTTTATTCCATTCTCCATCTTTGGTGATTTGAATCAGTTTGTTGCTGCCAAGTTCTACCATGAAAAGGTTATTGTCCTTTACAAAAGCCACCTTATCGTTGTCCGGTGAAAGTGTCGCATAAGAGATTTTGGCTCCGTTCATCAGCTGCAGCTTTTGGCCTGTAGCTAGATCAACCACATAAAAAATACCTTTGGAAGAGCGTCGATAGATCGATTCCACATCGGTAGCGACCAAGGCTTTGGACTCATCCGTATTGAAGGAATAGCTACTGAAATTCAATCCCAAGGCTTTCCCATCAAGTAAGATTCCAGCTTGCTCTCCTGTAGCGAGATTCATCTTCACCACCATAGGATAGCCCATCTGATTGATCTGGGATGAATAATACTGTCCATCTTTCATCCAGTTGATACCTCGGACTGTCTGTTGAAAAAAGGTGTTTTTCTTAAACACATCCTCCATGGTTACTTTTTTGAGCTCCTGCGCGGATAGAGTTGATCCTACAAAAGCCAAAAGGATGAGCGCGAAAAGCGTCGATTTCATACTTTTAATCATATTTCTAAAATTTGGGTGAATGCCTAAATAAGGTTCACGAATATAAGAAAGCACTTAAGCCTTTGAAACTTCGTAGTGATAGAAGGCCAAAATCTTAGGAAATCTTAGGAATTTCTTTCCCCTTTCCGCAAAAAATGGGCTAATTCGCATACCCATTGACTCCATATATGAAGAAAAGAATCGCCCTTGTGACTGGTGGCTACACCGGAGAATCTGTGATCTCACTTAAAAGTGCGGCCGTAGTCGAAAAAACCCTCGATAGGGAACGGTACGACGTGTACAAAATCTTGATTTATCCACGAAATTGGCATCATCTCTCCGAGACTGGAGAGAAAGTGATGGTAGATCTCAACGATTTTAGCCTTACGATCAACGGTGAAAAAATTAAGTTCGATGGCATTTTTAATATCCTTCACGGCTCACCTGGTGAAGATGGAAAGCTAGCCGGCTACTTCGATATGATTGGATTGCCTTATACCACTTGCGATCAACTCACCTCGGCCATTACCATGAATAAAGGCTATACCAAAGCCATAGTGGATGATATCCCAGAATTGAATATTGCTAAGTCCATCCAACTTTTTGAAAAAACTGATAAAAATTTAACTCGGATCGAGTCAGAATTGACACTTCCGCTTTTCATCAAACCGAACAATGGAGGAAGCTCTATCGGGATGAGTAAAGTGAAAACTTGGGAAGAATTACCCGACGCTTTGGAAAAAGCCTTTGCCGAAGACACCCAAGTACTCGTCGAGGAGTTTATATCAGGAAGAGAATTTTCCATTGGCGTTTTTCGTGGGAAAGGCGAAATCACCGTCTTGCCTGCCACTGAGATCGTAAGCAGCAAGGAGTTCTTTGATTTTGAATCAAAATACATTGCTGGTATGACGGAGGAAATCACTCCTGGCAGAATGAATACTGAAGAAGTGGAACGTGTAGGTCGAATCGCAACGCAGGTTTATGAGAAACTGAATTGCAAAGGTGCGGTCCGAATCGATTATTTCTTGCACAAGGAAACTGCCCAATTCTATTTTATCGAGATCAATACCGTCCCCGGCCAGACGGAAACCAGTTTGATTTCTCAGCAAGTGAAGGCAATTGGCAAAGACGTGAAGGAGTTTTACACCGAGCTAATTGAGGAAATGTTTTCTTAAATCTAAAATTAGAAGTGCGAAGTCTGAAAGCCCTTTTTCAGACTTCGCACTTTAGCTTTCTGATTTTGACTTTAGCTTTCAAAATCGGATTATATAGCTGAATAGCGGCTGATCGATCCTATTCTCTTCGAAATAAACAGGTGCATCCGATCTTCCAAAATTGTAACTATCAACTGCCTCTCGGGCCAGATTTCGGGCATTTCGCTTAAATACTCCAGAAAGAATCCCAAAGGCAGCATTTGTAATTACTAGAGGCCAAATTAGATTGCTCCCTGTTGTAGACTGCTGTTGAGGGCTAAGTACATATACAAAGGTTCCTACCGTGGTAGCCAAACCTCCAATTGCGAACACTGAATTGAGTTTGCCTTGATTCATACTTCGTTGGTAGAGATCTTGAGTTTCGGGATCTACCGAAGCCATCAGTTGTTGAATTTCCAATTTGGACAGGACTTTGGAGCCTTCTATAAAATCGATTTTTTGGGTCAAAAAATTATCTCGAATATTCAGTTGGAGATAGGGGGTCTCTTGGCAAAAAGCAGCATTTGAAAAGAATACCATAAGGAGAATTATTCCGATTTTTTTCATTTTCAAAAGTTAAAGACTAAGCCAAATTTTGCCGGGGATACTTGAAGGCTAACTTGATTAAGATCCGACCTATCTTTCAAGTAGTTATATTCGCTAATTCCTGTTTCTACACGTTTCTTTCCTTTTCCTCTAATAGCTCCACCGATAATCCCTGTCCCCATTCCTATTCCGGAGATCAAAAGATAGGTATTAACATCCTCTTGCGTTCCGTTTGAGTTGAGATAATCAATCAACCCAGCGACTCCCACTCCTGTTGCCAGGATCAAAATTCCACTTCCGATTCGCATCTGCTTATGCCCTTCCATGAAGTTTTTCTGGCTAGACTCGAAGTTAGCCATCAATCGCGCTACCTCCGGTGCCTTGGCTTCCTGACCATCGATCTTGAAGCGATTGTTATTGAAAATATTTTCTTTAAGAGTGACTGTGCCTTGAGCTTTTAGCTCATTTAGCATCCCGAAAAACAAAAGTAGATAAAAGATCTTCCGCATATTACCGTATTAATTAATTCAAAATACGAAATTTATCTTCTTAGGTTAGTTTTCAAAAAAAGAAAAAGACACTAGTCAAAAATCAACCCCAAATTAAAAGAGGCTACTAAACTAACTTCTCTCTTCTGAGCTTGAGCTTGAGCTTAAAATTCGCACTTCTTTTTCCTGGTGAATTCTTTACGAACTTTGCGGTTGAATCCCTTTTCCATAAAAAAAGCCTCCCGAAATTCGAGAGGCTACTATTTTTAGATTCCAAATGCCGATTTGATTCGATCAACATAATCAAGTTTTTCCCAAGTGAAGAGCTCCACATCCAAAACAATCTCATCTCGATAAGGTGAATAAAACGTCTTCCTCACCACTTCATTTACTCTTCCCATATGCCCATACGCGGCTGTCTCTTCATAGATCGGATTGCGCAATTTCAATCGTTGCTCAATTGCATAAGGACGCATATCGAAGAGCTCTTCAATCTTCTTAGCGATCTCTCCATCGTGAAGGTCTACTTTGGCAGTGCCGTACGTATTAATGTAAATACCCATTGGCTTTGCAACTCCGATTGCATAGGAAACCTGAACAAGGACTTCATCCGCAAGACCCGCTGCTACCATATTTTTTGCAATATGACGTGTGGCATAAGCTGCTGAGCGATCCACTTTAGATGGATCTTTTCCTGAAAAAGCTCCACCACCGTGTGCCCCTTTACCACCGTAGGTATCCACGATAATCTTTCTTCCAGTCAAACCAGTATCGCCATGCGGTCCTCCGATCACGAACTTTCCAGTTGGGTTGATGTGGTAATTGATATCCTCTGTGAAAAGCTTCTGAAGATCCGGCTTTAGCTGAGCTTTTACTCTTGGAATCAGAATCGAAATGATATCCGATTTGATCTTAGCGAGCATGGTCGCTTCTTCGTCAAAATCATCGTGTTGGGTAGAAACCACAATTGCTTCGATTCGCTGCGGCACATTGTCATCGCTGTATTCAATGGTTACTTGTGCTTTGGAATCTGGTCTGAGGTAAGTAATTTCTTTATTTTCTCTGCGCATTGCTGCCAGCTCCTTAAGGATCATATGCGAAAGATCCAGCGCAAGCGGCATAAAGTTTTCTGTTTCGTTTGTAGCATAGCCAAACATCATTCCCTGATCTC
This sequence comes from Algoriphagus sp., assembly GCA_017858365.1. Lineage (GTDB taxonomy): Bacteria > Bacteroidota > Bacteroidia > Cytophagales > Cyclobacteriaceae > Algoriphagus. The sequence goes on from JAFMBQ010000159.1 coordinate 6,546, forward strand.
CAGCTCCCTGCTCTTCCGGGTTTGCACGATCCACACCTTGATTGATATCTGAAGATTGCTCATGAATCGCAGAAAGCACTCCACAAGAATTGCCTTCGAACATGTATTCACTTTTGGTGTATCCAATACGGTTGATCACGTCACGGGCAATTTTCTGAACATCAAGGTAAATATCTGACTTTACCTCACCTGCCAAGAATACTTGACCTGTGGTAACCAACGTTTCGCAAGCCACTTTGGAATTAGGATCAAAAGCTAAAAAGTTATCAATCAGCGCGTCAGAGATTTGATCTGCGATTTTATCTGGATGCCCCTCAGAAACGGACTCTGAAGTAAATAAATATGCCATAAACTGAAATTAGAAATGCTGTTTTTTAAGAAAGCCCAAAAATACGGGAACTAGGGGAAATAAAAAATTAGATATGTGAAGTCAGGGTTTTACCTCGTCTAATTCAATCATTTGAATTAAAAATTACCCCACATGAAAACCCAATATTCATGGTCTACTCGAGCATGGTTTAGCAAAAAAAAGAGAGTCTCTTGCGGAGACTCTCTTTTGATTGAACCTTTATTGATTTAATTAAAAGCCAGAAACATTTAATCTTCCACCAGTAACAGTCTTTCCCGCCAAAGACGGGGTTGGCGTAGCGGAATTCAAAAGTGCGGCTTTAATCTGAGCCGCAGTAGCATTAGGATTAAGGGAAGCATAAAGTGCCGCAGCTCCAGATACATGTGGAGTCGCCATAGACGTTCCATTGTAACTCGCATAACCTGAACCTATTGTAGCTCTTTTACCCTTACCGCTTGCCACCGGTACGCTTGACCAAATCCCAGATCCTGGGGCTCCGATGTCTACAGTAGTTGCTCCATACTGAGAGAAGCTTGATAATGCACCGCTACTAGTAATAGAAGCTACTGCAATCACATTCGGACTATCGTAATTTGATGGATAGCTCGCTGAGGCATCATTATTCGTCCCTGAGTTACCAGCGGCAGCAATAAATAAAATCCCTGCAACATTAGCTCGATCGACTGCATCTTTCAAAGCTTGAGAATATCCTCCTCCACCCCAGCTATTGTTTGTTGCTACGATGTTGATTCCTTGGCTTTGCTTTAGATCTGTGAAGTAATCCACTGCCTTTATTGCATTTGAAGTTGTACCTCCTTGGCTTCCTAAGAATTTTGCGCCCATTAGTTTCACATTCCAAACTACTCCAGCTACTCCCTTTCCATTTCCTCCTACGCCACCAATTGTTCCAGCCACATGGGTCCCGTGGTCATCTCCAGTCCCGTCAAATAAACTGCTGTTGTTGCCAGCAAAATCCCATCCATAGACATCATCTACCAGTCCATTCCCATCATCATCTACACCATTTTCAGCGATTTCGCCAGGGTTGACGCCTGCATTTGCGGCTAAGTCCTCATGCTCGTACATATAGCCTTCGTCAATTATACCGACATAGACGGTTGCATTTCCAGTTTTATTATTAGCCCAAGCAGTTGCTGCTTGGCTACCAAATTGATTCCCCCCAGCAGACATTCCCCAAAGTGAATTGTTTGTAAAGTAAGGGTCATTGGAAGTTGCAAAATGGTGATAGATCCAGTTTGGCTCTGCATACTCCACTTCAGGCATTGATTTCAATTTTTCGATTGCCGCCATAGTACCTAATTTTGAATCTACCAGAATCAAGTCTCCAGTTTTTCCGCCTTTTCTGGCATTCGCAAGTTGCATCGCTCCGGTCTTAATCTCCTCTACGATAGTACCCTCCACAGAAGCCAAAATATCATCCGATATTCTAGATTTAGTAGTCACCGTTTTCAGCTTAATTAACAGCTGACCCGGTACAAAATTTTGCTGTAGTGCAGATGTGGTCTTTTCAGATAAAACCGGATCATTTTCTATGATCTCAGCACAAGACACTGCCAATCCCAGGAGTGCTGGGAATACCAAAAGGTGTTTGTAGTTTTTCATAAATATATTGGTTGATTATATTTTGAATTTATACTTTTTACTGAATAAAATTTCAATTTTTCCCACTTTCAGCAAATAAAATTTACTTCCTTTTATAGACTGCTATTTCAAGTACAACCCATTGTATTTCTTTTTTTTTAAAAACCATAGTATCGAAAAACCCCAATTATCTATTTAATAGGTTATTTATTGGTTTTTATATCCCATAAATGGAATTTTATGTGACTTTCTTCTTTATTTTATTAAATTCTAAAACCAAATATTATTTGGTTTCTTGGATTATTTCATTCCGGAAAAATCTTTTATAGTTCAACTTTATTTTGCACATTTTTTACAGAAAAAACATTCCTTTTGCTTGGTAAAGCTGACTATACTAACTTAAAACACTGATGATCTTTATTCAACCGCTATGAGTCACTCCACTTTACTGTCAATTGCATTAGTTTGCATCCTTGCTTTTTCCTGTAAAAATCCTCAAAACTCCACTCCTCAAAATGAAAAAACAGCAGCCGAATACTCGGATCTGTTGGCACTTTTTAAGGAATGGAGAACCTTCGAAAACCCTCCTTTGCTCGATGGAGCTCCCGATTACCGAAAAGCG
>JAFMBQ010000160.1 GCA_017858365.1 Algoriphagus sp.
TAGCATAAGTGCTGATATCTGGTACTACGTTATAATTCTGCCAGCTTGCCCAGTTTCCCGTTCTAGCAAATCCACTTTGAACCTCATCAAAAATCAGCATGATGCCATACTGGTCACAAAAATCACGGAGACCTTCTAGGTATTTTTTAGGAACCGGATTGAAGCCGCCCTCACCTTGGATCGGTTCGATGATTACTGCTGCTATATTGTTAGGGTCGATTAGATTTTTTTCACTTGCATGGAGGGTTTTAAGTTCTTGATCCGCAAAGAAATCTAGGGTTTGGCCAGTTCCATATCTATAAAAGTTTGGAAATCGAAGCCGGTAAACCTCAGGTGCAAATGGCCCGCAATTGAGTTTGTAGTCAATCTTACTAGTTAGGGTCATAGCCATCATGGTTCTGCCATGATAGGAGTCTGTGAAACATAGGATAGCTTGTCTTTTTGTGGCTTGACGTGCTATTTTTATTGCATTTTCTACAGCTTCTGCACCAGTGCTTACCAGCATGGCTTTGGTTCGCTCACCGTGAGGTAGGATTTCGCATAGCTCTTCACATAATTTTATATAGGGCTCATAGGTCACCACATTAAAACTGGTGTGTAAGTATTTGTCCGCTTGATCTTTAATTGCTTGGACCACCGGCTCTGGGCAATGGCCTGCATTGACCACTCCTATTCCACCTGCAAAATCAATTAACTCATTTCCATCTTCGTCAATAATAAGGGCGCCTTTGGCTGATTTTACTGTCGCTGTATTGAAAAATCCTACTCCATTTGCTACAGCGTTATTTCGTCTTTCAAACAAAGTTTGAGACTTAGTGATAGTTTTTAACATTGATTTTATTCGGGGGTTAGATAGTTTACTTGCCAAAAACAACGACTGAGAATTATAAAAAGCTATATCCTTTTTAGAAAACTGGCAAGTATCTAATTTTTAAAGAATTGTAAAAAATGCTTAATGATTTTATACAAATCGAATGAGTATTAAACTATAATAGATTTTTTAAAATCATTGTCTAATTTTTGTTGTTTCTTCAATATAGGTAAAAAAAATGGACTTTGAGCCATTTTATTGCTATTTCTGCTTTGTTCTTCGCTAAGGTGGATTGTGACAAAACACAATATTTAGCAAATGTTAGATTACTTTAGGTTGGTATAAGACAAGGTTACAGTATATAAATATTAAAAAATTAATAATGGAATAAGTATGGTTTTAAAGGGCTCGTTTTTTTTTCGGGTTATAAAGTTCATTAAACTATCCGCATCAATTTAAATCATTAAATCCTTTAGTTACTATCATTTGGTTTTATTCCTATGAAGTATAAAATACTTGCTATCCTTCCCAAACCTTCCCATTTATGTTGCAATTCTTTTCATTTGAAGTAATTTCGACTTTCATTTTTATCCATAACAGAAGAAAACTCCTCGCTGAATTTTATTGAAAAAATTATAGTCGACGATTTGGCAGCAGGCCTTTCGCCAGATAAACTTCGTTTTCGATTTCCTTGCGACAGGTGGATGGGATTTTATTTTAGCGATTACTTTTAATATTCATCTGGGTGTATCAATTTAATAACCCAATTGATATAAATGGTGATGAGAAGATTGACACTGCTTTAGGGGAAATTTTTTGTAATAAAAATTTTTCCTGCGCTGACGAAGATGATATTGATGTGGAACCTATAGCATAGCATGAAATAAACATGGATTAAGTCAGGTGCATTTTGATACTGCGTTCTTTAAGCAAAATGGCGAAGTTCAATTTTCCCCATGACCTGTTATGAAAGCAACTTATTCCGGTATCTAAACTGAAATTGGTAAAACAGATTTAGGAGGTCAGTGTATTATATGGGCTATTTGGCCAAAAAATTAATTACTGAGATAAAATTTAATCCTCGAGATAATTCCAGAGCCATATTTATTGTAGTTCCCTCAACTTGCCCTTCTAGTCAAATTGTAAATCTTTAGGAAGTCAGTCGATGAGCTTTACTGCTTTTTTAAGATAAATTTGATAAAGAATACTAGGTAAACGATATTGATGATCTAAGAATCCAATTTCTTAGTTTTTTTACAGAAAAAGGGAAAAAGTTCAATTTGAAAGCACTAATCCTTGTTTAGTATCAACAGTTTATTCAGATTTCGATAGGTCTTTTGCGTAATGAAAATAATCTGATCGAGGATTTTGAAATACTAATCTGAGATTCTCTAGAGCAAGCCCAACAAACAATCCAAGGGTTATCTTTTTAATTGAGTTTGAAAAAAAGGAATGATTTAATTGTCTCGATTCGCTTTCGGCGTAGTCTCTTCTAAGAACCTTAATAGTTCATGCAATGCTGAGTTTAATCCCGACATACGTTCGTGAGCATTTTCATCTTAATAATCCCAAACCAATTTACATTGCACTAACTCGTACAAGCACAGGCAACCTACAGATGCCGCCTACATAGTCTTTGCATAGGTCAGCAAGGAACTGGATGGTGTTACCTAGCTAAACTGGAGAGAGTCCTTCAGGGCGGGCTAAAGAAAGAAAACTAAGACTTGCCTACTCCAATTAGTCTGGATAAGAAGTAAGAAAATTTGAATTATTCAAAGGCCTTTCCGAATGGGAATTTTTTTTTTGCAGTTGGAAAATGGGTTTATGTGAACAAAAAAAAGCTATTGGAATTCGAAAAAAAAAAATATATATTGAAATAGGATTTCTGGTAGTTTAAAAAAGCTGGAATAGTTAAGTGTTTTTTGAACAACCAAAAAAGGTCGAAATGATCTAAATTTTTAAGAGAATCAAGAAGACAGACTTGGGTTAGAAAAAAGTGGAAGTCATGTGGGGCTAAGAGAAGGTAGAATCTCTAAAGAACCTAATATACAACTGATTAACCACAGAAATATTCGCCGGAAAGGCTTGTCTACTAACCAATTCAGACTGATAGACACTACAAAGTGTAACGATAAATAAGTTTTAAATAGTTAAATTACTAAGTGAGTTTTTCAAATATTCCTTACTTTAAAAAATAACATTAAACTAAAATAATTTATAACCTGAAATTGGTTAAGATTATCTTAATCTTTAAAATATAAAACAGATTTTGGAATTATTTTTAGTGCCTCTTATAATATTTTAATCGTGGATAAAAATATTATAATCTAACAATGATTGATATTTTTTTTTAATGATAATTAATAAATATTATACTAAAATTAAGTTATATGAATGACTTACAAATTGTATTTATTAGTGTAAAAATATTTTTTTGGGAAAATACACACCCTCCATGAATTATGAAATATTGACTAAAATTGAAAGAATTTCCTAAATTGTTTGATTTAATATCTAACAATTAAGAAAATCTCTATCTGATACAACATTTTTATTTCACTTAAATTCTATAAAGATATGAAACATTTTAAAATTATTTTAAGCATAATATTCTTAGCAGTATTAACTGTAGGTTGTGAAATAGACGAACCTATAAATCTGGATAACTCTGAATTAAATCTTCAGAAAGATTTCAAATTAAACGATTCGCAAAGTGAACTCGCTAGGATTTTCGAAGAAGAACTGAAAGCGCAAGCTAAACCTGCCTCGGAGCGAGATTTCTTACTAAGTCAACTTCAAAATCAACGTGAAGCTATTATCAAGGAGCTAGAAAATATTGCATTAAAAAACAATTCAATCCAAAATAAGGCTAATTCAAATGAATTAAATAATAATGCAACTCTATCTGTCAGTTCCTCAAATATGATTCGGGTTGGTAGTGTGGCCGCCTCAAGATCCGGTTCATTTGGATGGACTCTAGATGGCAGTAATATGCCAACCACATTAGCGAAACTGTCAAGTTCAGATAATTTCGGTTTATCTGGCACGTATCCCTCTCAACTTTTAATTACACATGTCGCTACATTAGACGAAGCTACCTTGGCTAATTTTGATCTATTCTTTATAGGTTATTGGCAAGACAATACGTTTTCAGCGGCTGAGCTGGATGCATTATTTGACTGGGTAAATGCAGGAGGAAATCTTATTGCCACTTCAGACAATTCTTCTTTTGATGCCGTGGTCGCAAGATTTGGTTATCCAAATCAAAATGGTGGAACTGTAAATCAGATCATCGTTGCACCAACCCATCCAATTTTTGATGGTCCGTTTGGTGTTGTTAACACTTTTTTCGCCTCGTTTGACATTGGAAGTTTTAACCAAGGCTCTGCAACCTTGTTGGCAACAAATTCTAATGGATTACCTAGTATTTTAGAGACATCTGTTGGTGATGGGCTCGTTCTATTATTTTCTGACGTTGATATGTTTTCTACCGCTAGCGGGAGACTTTCTCCAGGTACCACAATATCTACTGGCAATGACCTACTTCTAGGTAATGTATTTGCCTACATGGCAGATAATGTGTTCCCTGACGCGGATGGTGACGGAATAGAGGATGAGTTAGATAATTGCCCTAATGACGCTAATGCTGATCAAGCAAATTATGATGGAGATCTAGAGGGAGATGTTTGTGATGCTGATGATGATAATGATGGTTGTTTGGATGTTGATGATCCTACACCATTCTCTAATTTAGAAGCTACTGTTGATATTAAGGGATGTGATACCAATGTAGAAAATCGAATGACTTCTAGTTGTGGTTTAACTATGTCTGATATGATAGATGCATTAGAGGCTGGAACCTATAAGAACCATGGTGAATTTGTAAGTGCAATGGCAAGTCTTTCGAATTCATGGAAAAATAGCGGTTTAATAAGTGGAGAAGAGCATGGTGCAATTATGTCTTGTGCAGGTCGTTCTAACAAGAAGTAATTCTTAATTTCATATATTAATTTAAAAGGTTTACGTTTTAATTCAATTCGTAGACCTTTTTTTTTATTCCTAGTTTAAAAGCTTAAATATTGCCCACAACGTTAAATTTAAAATAGGAAGTACTGTTAGAAAGAATATAATTTATTTTGTAAATAAACCAGTTCTATTCGAACAACACCGCTTCTTTATTATATCAACTTGGAAAGACAGAAACTGTTAGGTACAATTAAAATCTGACCATGGCTTCTTAAGAAAACAACCATACCAAATATATCTGCTAATTTGTATTTAATTGACGGGGTACAAGTAACGATTCTGTTTTTTCTTGAAGGCTATTAACTTCCGTTTTTTGATGCCTTTGATTTATTGAAACATGAAAAAGGCTATAATGCAATTATAGATTATTAAAGGAGGTATTCGAATGTTGCACTAGATTTTAAAATACGGGTTATCATGGAAAGCCCTACCCGACGAAGGAACCATCATCACTAGAGATTTTTATTTTTGTTTGTCTAATATCTTTTCCTATTAAGATCTTATAGATTGGAATTAATAAGCTTGTCGGTTTCAGACAGATCCTAGATTAGGATTTCTCCGATCAACAAATATTCTCGATACCTATTTCAAAATAGGATATTGAAATCTAACTGATAGCATAACTTTTTAAACGTTCAAGCGCTATTTCTTCCGGTCATTCAGTGTAGTGGCAGTTGCTTTTCTATCCATTTGAAGTAATTTTGGGTTGAATATTAAGCCATGACAGAAGAAAACTCATCACTGAATTTTATTGAACAAATAATAGCCGACGATTTGGCAGCAGGCCTTTCGCCAGATAAACTCCGTTTTCGTTTTCCTCCAGAACCCAATGGCTACTTACATATTGGGCATGCCGCTTCTATTTGTCTGAATTTTGGCTTGGGCGAAAAGCATAATGCCCCAGTTAATCTTCGATTTGATGATACCAATCCTGCCAAAGAAGAGCAGGAATATGTGGACGCCATCAAACGTGATATCCAATGGTTGGGATTCCAATGGGATATTGAGTGTTATTCCTCCGACTATTTTCAGCAGCTCTACGACTGGGCTGTCCAACTGATCAGAGAAGGAAAAGCATACGTCGATAATCAATCTGCTGAAGCTATGGCGGAGCAAAAAGGAACACCAAGTGCTCCTGGTGTAGCTAGCCCATTCAGAAACGTATCAGTTGAAGAAAACTTGGATTTATTCCAACGGATGAAGGATGGGGAGTTTGAGCAGGGAAGTTATGTCCTTCGTGCCAGAATCGATATGGCTTCGCCTAATATGCTCATGCGCGATCCGATTTTGTATCGAATAGTGAAGAAAGCACATCATCGAACCGGAACAGATTGGTGTATATATCCGATGTACGACTGGACTCATGGAGAATCAGATTATGTCGAGCAGATTTCACATTCCATTTGTACGCTAGAGTTTAAAATGCACAGGGAGTTATACGATTGGTTTTTGGATCAAATCATCGATCCGGTTAAACTGAGACCGATTCAGCGGGAATTTGCACGTAGAAATCTCACGTATACCGTGATGAGCAAGCGGAAGCTCTTGGAATTGGTACAAAGTAAGACGGTTTCAGGATGGGATGATCCAAGAATGCCTACGATCTCCGGCTTACGAAGAAGAGGCTATACTCCAGGATCTATCCGGAATTTCAGCGAACTATCAGGTATCTCGAAGCGGGATAGTGTCACAGACGTATCCTTGTTGGAATATTGCATTCGAGAGGATTTGAATAAGACTGCTACTCGGGTGATGGGCGTTTTAGATCCTGTGAAATTGGTTATTACTAATTATCCAGATGGAAAAACTGAAATGTTGGTTTCTGAAAATAATCCAGAAGATCCCCATTCAGGAACACATGAAATGCCATTCTCCGGTGAATTGTATATCGAGCGAGAGGATTTCAAGGAAGAAGCCGGTTCTAATTTCTTCCGATTGACTCTTGGCAATGAAGTTCGTCTAAAAAGCGCTTACATCATCAAAGGAGAGTCTGTGGTAAAGGATGAAGTAGGAAATATTTTAGAAGTTCACTGTACAGCTGACTTAGATTCAAGATCTGGATCTGGAACGGAAGCGAGTACTCGAAAAGTAAAAGGAACCCTTCACTGGGTATCGATACCTCATGCCATCACTGCTGAGGTTCGGGAATATGATCGTTTGTTTTTGGACGAAGCTCCGGATACACATGAAGACAAGAATTTCATGGAGTTCGTCAATCCAAATTCCTTAAAGATTGTCTCAAAGGCCTACTTGGAACCATTCTTGTCCCAAGCTGAAATGAGTGATAAGTTTCAGTTTCAGCGCTTGGGTTATTTCACTTTGGATAAGGATTCGACCTCAGATAAGTTAGTGTTCAACAAAACTGTAGGCCTGCGTGACTCATGGGCAAAGCAAAAACATGCCCCTACTGCGCAGCCAAATCACCCAGGTAAACAGTCGAATCAAGGTGGAGGCCAGCCCCAAGAACAAAGAAGTGCAATTAATGAAATTCAGAAAATCGCTAAGAAATACACCAATCTCTCTGGTGATAAGCTGGCTGCTGCTAGGGCAGACATTGTAAAATTTGCTCAGGAAGTAAGCTATGAAGAACTGGAGCCTCTATTTCAAACAGCCGCTAAAAAAGTTGGAACTCGAATCGGTGCGATGATCACGCTTGGAGTAATGTTGGATAAAGGGCAAGAAAGAAACTCTCAGATCGAGGCCTTTATAGCTGCTGGATTGTCTGATGAAAATGAGCTACTGGTAGAGGAAGCGAAAGCAGTTGGTAGTTGAAAGTAAGCAGTTTGGTATAAACAGTATTTTAGATAATTTATAAAAAAGCTCGTTGATTGATTTCAACGAGCTTTTTTAATTTCCTATTCAATAGACTAATTCTCAATTTTCCTTTAAAAAATACATCTTCCAGACACCTCGATTTTTAACATCTATACTTCCTCGGTATTCACATTCAAATTCCTCTTTTATAAGGTTGTAAGTGGTTTCGGACAAATTGATTCTTCCTTCCACGGAGTTGGTCTCCATTCTCGAAGCAATATTTACAGTATCCCCCCAGATGTCATATTGCCATTTTTTAATTCCCACGATTCCGGCCACGATCGGCCCGGTATGGATTCCGATGCGCATTTCAAAGTGCATCAAGTCATTACTAAGTTCCTGACTCACAAAAGCCATCATCTCTTTTGCCGCCAAAATCACGTCTGTGGGATGGGTTTTGTTTTGGATTGGAAGACCTCCCGCACACATATAAGAGTCTCCAATAGTTTTGATCTTTTCAAGGCCATATTTTGTCGTGATCCGATCAAATTCTTTGAAATAAAAATCAATACTTTCTACCAATTTTTCGGGAGAAATATTCTCTGAAATCGCGGTAAAACTTTTGAAATCTGTAAACAAAACCGTTACTGAATCTATTCTTTTGGCCATTACTTTGCCGTCATTCTTTAATTCTTCAGCGGTTTCCTCCGGCAAAATATTCAGCAATAATTCCTCAGATCTGTTTTTTTCCTTTTCAATAATCAATTTGGTTTCCTTTTCAAACCGATAGCGACGGTAAGTCATTATTGCTAGAAGAATTACAAAAAGTAACACGACAAGTACCGCGTAGATAAAAAATTGCTGTCTCTTTTCCCTGAGTTGGGAAATTAAGGCTTCCTTCTCCAAAGAATCGACTTCCACTTGTTTTTGAGATACTTCGTAATCGGTTCGGAGGTTTGCAATCTCTTGTACGGCCTGAATATTATTTACACTATCTCGATAGAGAATGTATTGTTTATAAAATTCCAGCGCTTTTGGAGCATTTCCTGATTGTTCATAAATCTTTGATAATAATAGATTTGATTCACTGATTTGCTCTTTAAGGCCATATTTTTTAGCCAGATCAAGACTTCGCTGCGAATAGGACAAGGCTGTTGCTTCTTCACTTTTTTTCAAATAAATAGAGGACATAAAATTCAAGTAAACGGCTATGGGATAGTAATCCGCATACTTTTCTAGAATCTCAATGGCCTGATTTATTCGATCTTCAGCAATGCTATTATTGCCATACTTAGCGAAGATCATCCCCAAATTGCCCAAGCAATATGCTTCACCTAAGGGGAAATCTACACGCTCAAAAATCTGTTGAGCTCGTTCTGTAAAAAGTAAGGCCGAATCCAATTTCCCCATATTCAAGTATTCATCTCCAGCATTGAAAATGGCACTGCCTAAACCAATGGAGTCGTTTCCATTTTCGAGGATTGATATACTTTTCCGATAATAAATAATAGCGTTTT
>JAFMBQ010000161.1 GCA_017858365.1 Algoriphagus sp.
GCCCATTGAAACTCTAAATAAATGAGTGATCGCCGGTCTGTCTAAATTGAATACTTCAAAATATTCGAGGTAATTGATGATTTCTGGAAGTCCTTTTTCTAATCCGATGAGTTTGATTATCTCCTTGCTCAAATCTAACTCATGGCTATAATAAACTTCTGTTCGATTGCAAGTGGAAAGGATCATGGCATCACCCAAGCTGAAAAAATCCTTCAGCTTTAGTAGGATGCTGTGAATCGCCTGTTCATCCAGCGAGAGGATCTCTCTGATTTTAACAGGCGCATTCTTATGAGAAATACTTAACGATCTAAACTTAATCTGCATTATACCTTAAGTGGATTTCCAAATTTAACAGACAATGACTTGGGAAGGGTTCAATTCACCCAGACATTTGTTAATTTGGAATCGCTCTAAATAAATTGTTTTAATCTGATACAAATATCGGGACTGTTGAAATACAAAGCCAATATTCTTAACTTATCCGTTATTGAAAAAAGCTATGGGACATTTTTTATGAGAAATAAATTTTTTTATTGGCTTAAAACAAGCCTTGGCTTCTCTAACAAGGAATCGAGAGGTTTTTTATTACTCACTCCTTTACTTTTGCTGATTGCAGCCTCACCATATTTTATTGAATCTTTCCGAAAAGAGAATAGAGATGATTTTCTAAAAAAATATCAATCCCAACTGGATAGTCTCGAATCGCTAGCTATCAATTTACAGCTTTCTCCAAATCCACTTTTCAATCCGGCAGATACCGTATCTAAACCTTCTTTAACTAAGAAAACAGAGAATCTTATAAAAATGGATTTTGTGGATGCCGACTCAGTAGTATTGCAGATCGTACCAGGAATTGGTATTGGGCTAAGCGGGCGAATAATTAAATATCGGGAACGACTTGGTGGTTTTTATTCTGTAAATCAATTCTCGGAAATCTATGGACTTAAACCTGAGACTATCCAGGAGATTTGGAATTACTTTGATTTCACGCCTATGATCTCCAAAAGAATTTTAATTAATAGTGCCGAGATCGAAGAGGTCTCTGCACATCCATACATTTCCTACAGCGAAGCTAAAGTATTGATTGCTTATAGAAAACAGCATGGGAACTATCTCTCAATTACAGATTTGAAGAAAATTAAAATTTTTAAGCCAGAATGGATTGATAAAATCGAGCCCTATTTAAGCTTCGATTGACCGTTTTTCATCATCTTTGGGAATGGATTCCAATGAAGAACTAATCCAATTACCTTCCTTGAACCTTCCTTCTTTTGATCCGAATTTGATAAAAAAAGAGGGCAAACTTTGGATTGTAGATTCAATCCGCAAAAAGAGCCTCGTCCTTACACCTGAGGAATGGGTAAGGCAGCATTGGATTAATTTTTTGATCCATCATCTGAAATATCCAAAAGGCTTAATTGCTTTGGAAAAAGGAATGAAATATAACCAACTTCAGAAACGAACGGACTTGGTGACATTGGATAGGGTAGGGAATCCTTATTTACTTATCGAATGCAAAGCACCCGGGGTAAGGATTTCTCAAAAGACAATGGAACAGGCAAGTGTCTATCATCAAGAGATAAAGAGCGAGTTTTTAATTTTGAGTAACGGATTGGAGCATATTTTCCTTTGGTACAAATCAGAAGAAAATCGATTTGTTCAAATAAAAAATTGTCCTTCTGCTCCAATTTGATGTCTATTTTAATGATTTTCATCAGCGTTTTGTTTATTTTAGTAAATAGTTAAAACTCTATTGTATCATGGGAAACAAGATTGCCAATATGCCATGCGAATTGTGCTCGAGTCGAAAGCATTCTATGCTTTCTGAGCTTTCAGAGATTCATATCTGCAATATTTCTGAGAACAAAAACTTGATTTCGCACAAGAAAGGCCAGATACTGCATTATGAAGGCACAAAGCCGCTTGGGATTTTTTGCATTAATTCAGGCGTGGTTAAAGTCTATAAAATTGCGTCTAATGGAAAAGAACAAATCATTCATTTAGCTAAAGAGGGTGATTTCTTAGGTTATTCTGCATTGTTAGGTGAAGAAAATTATACGAATTCAGCAATGATCGTAGAAGATGCCAAAATCTGTTTTATTCCGAAAGAGTCATTTTTATCTACATTGTTTAGTAATTCGCCATTTTTCAAACGGATCACCAAGGAGCTTAGTCACGAGATAGGAGTGATGGAATCTAAGCTCACAGATGCCAATCAAAAGAGTATTCGTGAGCGACTTGCTTACGTTTTGCTCCAATTGGGCACTTCCTTTGGAGTCGAAGGAGCAGGAAATGAACGAATCGATCTGATCTTAAGTAGAGAAGAAATAGCCGGAATGGTTGGGACAGCTACTGAGTCAGTTATTCGACTGCTTTCAGAATTCAAAAAGGATGATTTGATTGATCTCCAAGGTAAAAAAATCATTATAAAGGATAGAAGAGGATTATCTAGATTATCAGATTTCTATGCTTAATCCGAACTGCACTCCATTGAAATGGGTTAACATTTCATGAATGCAGTATTTCGAAAATTCACTTGGATTTTTTCTTTAGCAGTAGGCATTGCCATTTTGCCGAAATCTGTAGAAGCTCAGTCTTTTGCCTATCGGACACTTCTTTCCACCCTTTATGATTCCGATTTCCCTACCCTTAAGCCTAGTGAACTTAAAGATTTGTCCGACTACCAAATTTTGGATACCCGAGAGAAAGAGGAATTTGAAGTCAGTCATTTAAAAGGTGCAAAATGGGTGGGTTACGATACTTTTAAATTGGAAGCAGTTTCTGATTTGGATAAAAATAAACCTGTATTAGTTTACTGTACCGTTGGAGCTAGGTCACAAGCGATTGGTAAAAAACTTACTGATGCGGGATTTACCAAGGTGTATAATCTGTATGGAGGGATTATCCAATGGTCGAATGATACAAAGCCACTCTTTCAAAATGGCAAGTCTACTATTCAAGTACATACTTACACGAGAGCTTGGGGCATCTGGCTCGAGAAGGGTGAAAAAGTTTATTAAAGATAAATAACCTATTCTTGTCATCTTCGCGACTTTTTTGGTAATCACATCATCCTAAATTTACTACAGTGCGTAATTCAAGTCAAACATACCATCTTATGAAATATTTAAGTCGTTTTCTTTTAGTGCTGATCACAATAGTGGCAGTCTCCTGTCAAAATGCTATTCCTGGAATGGCTGGAACAACTCCTCCGAATCACGAGCCTTGGAATCAGTTGCTCAAAGCCCATGTCAGCCCAACTGGTATTGTTAATTACAAAGGCTTCATAAAAGATAAAACTAAATTAGAAGCTTACTTGAAAACCATAAGTGCTAATGCACCTGATCGAAAAACTTGGTCAAAAGATGAGCAATTGGCCTACTGGATTAATGCTTACAATGCCTTTACTGTATCATTAATAGTTGAAAATTATCCGGTAAAAAGCATAAAAGATCTTGGGCCAGCTCTGAAAATCCCCTTAATTAAAGATGTATGGCATTACAAATTCTTCAAAATTGGGGGGCAAGAATCCAGCTTAGATGAGATCGAACATTCTATTTTGAGGAAAGAATTTGAGGAGCCACGGATTCACTTTGCTATCAATTGTGCATCGGTATCTTGCCCGCCGCTTTTGAATGAGGCATTTATGGCTTCAAAAATTGAGTCGCAATTAATGAAAGTGGCAAAGAACTTTATCAATGATAAATCCAGAAATAAAATTTCTGCAAATGCAGTAGAAATCTCCCCAATTTTCTCTTGGTTCAAAGGAGACTTTACTACAAAAGGATCGATTGTAGACTTTTTAAATAAGTATAGTTCTGTGAAAATTAACTCCAATGCAAAGGTCTCTCACCTAGATTATAATTGGAATCTTAACGAATAGCCAAAGCTTTTTGTAAATTCCTTTTCTAACCCAACCTTAGCAACTTATGAGCGGCAAACGCCATGTGGTCATTATCGGAAATGGAATCTCCGGAGTGACCTGCGCCAGAAATCTTAGAAAACTTGATGATAAAGTAAGGATTACTTTAGTTTCAGGTGAGTCTAAATACTTTTTCTCCCGAACGGCACTCATGTATATCTACATGGGACATATGAAGTTTGAGCATACTCAGCCCTATGAAAATTGGTTTTGGGAGAAAAATAGACTCGAACTCAAAGAAGAATGGGTTAGCGAAATTGATTATTCATCCAAGCATCTGATTTTCCAATCGGGAGAGAATTTACCCTATGATGACTTGGTCATCGCAGTAGGTTCTAAGCCAAACAAATTCGGCTGGCCCGGTCAGGAATTGAAGGGAGTTCAGGGGCTGTATTCTAAGCAAGACTTGGAATTAATGGAATCAAGCACTCAGTCCGGAGTAAGTCGCGCAGTCATCGTGGGTGGTGGATTGATCGGAATTGAGATGGCAGAAATGCTTGCCTATAAGAAAATACCTGTCACCTTCTTGGTTCGTGAGTCTGGCTTTTGGGATAATATTCTACCTAAAGCGGAATCAGAAATGATCGGAAAACATATTTTGGAGCATCACATCGACCTCCGATTAGAATCGGAATTAGACGAAATACTAGGAGATGAATCTGGAAGAGTCAAAGGTATTCGAACAAAATCAGGTGAGGAAATTCCTTGCCAGTTTGTGGGGCTGACTGCGGGGGTAAGTCCAAATATAGATTTTCTAAAAGGAAGTGAATTGGCCTTAAATCGCGGTGTAAAAGTGAATTTAAACTTTCAGACCAATATCCCAAACGTCTATTCGATTGGAGATTGTGCTGAGTTTGATCAGGCTCCAGCAGCTGATCGAAAGCCGATTGAGCAAGTTTGGTACACTGGAAGAATGCATGGAGAAACGCTAGCCCATACTTTGGCGGGAAGGCCTATAGCGTACAAACCAGGACATTGGTTTAACTCTGCAAAATTCCTGGATATCGAATACCAAACTTATGGCACTGTTCCAGCTTCATGGGACTCATCGAAGATTGATTCCTTTTATTGGGAGCATTCTAGTGGAAAAATTGCTTTCCGAATGCTGATGGATAAATCTGGAATGCTAGTTGGGATCAATAATTTCGGTTTTCGACTACGTCATGAGTTTTTTGACCGAGCACTTACAGATAAATGGTCAGGAGCTAAGGTGATCGCGAAGCTTGAAAAGGCGAATTTTGATCCAGAGTTTTCCGCACCTTTTTACATTGAGATTCAAAAGGAATTCAAAAAACAATTTGGAGGCGATTTCAGTGTCTCCAAACCTTCATTCATCCAAAAACTATTCGGAGCAAACGTATGAAACTGATCCAAAAATTAGGGCTGTTACTTTTCTTAATAGGGCTGGGCTCCTTTATTCTCATTCCTTTTCTGGGTAGCTATAGCTTGGATAAAGAACTAATTCTAGCCAATACAAAAGAAATTCATCAAGAGAAGCTAGTCGAAGTGTTAGAGCCGATGTATGGAGAAGCCTTTTCCTCGAACTTCGCATTCTTGAGTACTTTTAATGGGTATTTCGACTCGTACAATGATAAGCTAAAGGCTAATTCTCAATGGGATGATGTGATTTGGGATGATTATTCATTTGCTTTTGCGCTAGCAGGTTTGGAAAGTCCAGTAAAAGAAAATCCTTGGCTCTTCTTGTTTCTTTCCATTGGATTGGCAGTGATTGGGGGCTTGTTATATAATTTACCCAAGCATCAAGATGAACCTGAAGGCATCAAAAATAACGGTACCTTTCATTCCTCACTCAAGAATAGAGGCATTGTAGGAATGCTTACCGGGTCTTTCTTGATTACTTTCTATATCGTCTTGTATTGGTTTCCCGCCTATTTAGTGAATTTGGTTTCTATGGTTTCCCCGATTAGTGAAATGCTAAGTGGGAACCCTGCGAGTCAATGGTTTCTTTATGGTTTGATTTATACGCTTGCGATTATAGTGATGGGTATCCGGATGTTTCGGAAATACCGAGGTAATAAATACCAGCAGCTGCGTACAGCCTCGGTGATGTTTTTTCAGACGGCATTCGCCTTTCTGATTCCGGAAATTTTGGTATTGCTAAACCAACCTTATTTTGATTTTAAAAATATCTGGCCACTTGACTACGATTTTTTCTACGA
This sequence comes from Algoriphagus sp., assembly GCA_017858365.1. Classification (GTDB taxonomy): domain Bacteria; phylum Bacteroidota; class Bacteroidia; order Cytophagales; family Cyclobacteriaceae; genus Algoriphagus. Next base: position 6,103 of record JAFMBQ010000161.1, read on the forward strand.
TTATCAGATCAGTACTTTTTTGAGTTCTGGTGGGGTAGGGATGTTTATGTTGATCTGGGGTATTTTATTAATCATCGTGGGAGTGCCTACCTTTACCTATTTCTTTGGCAAGCGTTGGTATTGTTCTTGGGTTTGTGGCTGTGGAGGCTTGGCAGAGACAGTGGGCGATCCATTTCGTCAGCTTTCTGATAAGTCAGTAAAAGCATGGAAATATGAACGCTACATTATCCATGGAGTTTTGGTTTTGGCGGTTGTGATGACCACAGTAACTATTGCAAATTATTTTTCAGGTTTCAGTTTCTTGGGAAATGCAACCAACCAGTTACATTCGTTTTATGGATTCGCGATAGGTTCTGCCTTTGCCGGAGTGGTGGGCACTGGATTTTATCCTTTCATGGGGAACCGAGTATGGTGTCGCTTTGGTTGTCCTCTCGCTGCATACTTAGGAATAGTGCAGCGATTCAAGTCCAGATTTAGAATAACTACCAATGGAGGACAATGTATCTCCTGTGGTAATTGCTCCACCTATTGTGAAATGGGAATCGATGTTCGAGCGTACGCCCAGAAGGGACAGAATATTGTCCGGTCGAGCTGCGTCGGTTGTGGAGTTTGCTCGGCAGTGTGTCCTCGAGGCGTACTGAAGTTGGAAAATGGAAATGAAGAAAACCGTATTAATGATTTCCCGATTCTGATTGGAAATAACTCAGTAAAGTTGAATGTGTAAATGATTTTAGTATATCTTTTGATAGGTGTTTATGCCCTTGGAATGCTGTTTATTTTTATTTACAGCTTAGCGCAGGGGCATTTGCTTTTGAATTTTCTGAAATCCAGAAATAAAACAGATCTTATTCCCCAAGTTCCAGAATCCTGGCCTTTAGTTACTGTTCAATTGCCGATTTATAATGAACTCTATGTAGTCGAGCGGCTTATTGAGGCTGCCGCCAAAATCAATTACCCTAAAGAATTGCTCCAAATTCAACTCCTAGATGATAGCACCGATGCTACAGCCCAGTTGATTCAGGAGAAAATCAAAAAATTCCCAGAGGTCAATTTTCAATACCTCCATCGCACAGATCGGAAAGGGTTTAAAGCAGGAGCTTTAAGGGAAGGCTTGGAAAAAGCTTCGGGTGAATTTATAGCCATTTTTGACGCAGATTTTATCCCTGATCCTGATTTCATTTACAAGACTATTCCCTACTTCAATTCTGAGAAAATAGGAATGGTGCAAACACGCTGGACTCATCTAAATGAGAACTATTCATTGTTGACCAAGCTTCAGGCATTTGCGCTGGATGCGCATTTCTTGATCGAGCAGATCGGGAGAAACAGTCAACATGCTTTTATCAATTTCAATGGGACTGGGGGAATCTGGCGAAAAAGCTGCATTATCGATGCCGGTAATTGGGAAGACGATACCTTGACAGAGGATTTGGATCTAAGCTATCGTGCGCAGCGGAGAGGCTGGGAATTTGTCTATAGAAGAGAAATAGAATCTCCAGCAGAACTTCCACCCATCATGTCAGCCATCAAATCTCAACAATTTCGCTGGACCAAAGGTGGAGCAGAATGTGCGGCTAAGCATGCGAGAGGTATTTTGGGTGAAGACTTGCCCCTTTCTACCAAATTCCATGCAATGGCACATCTGTTCAATAGCAGTATTTTCATTGCAATAATCTTGGTCAGTCTAAGTAGCATAGGAGTTTGGTGGGCAGGCCAGCAAGGATTGATTTCCGAGGGGCTTTTCAGATTAGCGGGCGTCTTTTTGGTAGGCTTCGTCCTCATCGCTTGTGTTTATTTAGTTGCCTTTTTTTATGGCAAAAAGAATTTTTGGAGAAGTTTATTCGAAGCCTTGTATCTGTTGCCACTCTTTCTTTCGATATCGATGGGACTAGCATTGCACAATGCACAAGCCGTTTGGGAAGGGCTTTCTGGAAAGAAATCACCTTTTATTCGAACCCCAAAATTCAATCTGGAGTCTGGTAAAACGGGACTAAAAGCAAATTCTTATTTAGCCTCAAAAATCCCGACGACTACTTGGTTCGAAGGAGTATTGGCCTTGATTTTCTCCGCCATGGTGATTATCCATTTGAGTACTGGATCTTATGAATTATTACCCTTTCACTTGATGCTAGCCATAGGATATGGCCTAGTTTTCATCACCTCATTCCGATCTTATGGGCTTGGAAAATAAGCATTATGGTTCCACTCCGATCGTGGACGTAATTATTCCAGCGTACAACGAGGAGAAATCACTTCCAAAAGTCTTGCGGGATATCCCGAAAATCGTCAGGAATATCGTAGTGGCAAACAATAATTCCACAGATAGAACAGGTGAATTCGCAGAAGCTGAAGGTGCCCAGGTCGTATTTGAACCACAAAAAGGCTATGGTAAAGCATGCCTTACCGCAATGGATTGGATCAAACAGCAGGATGTCCAACCGGATATTGTAGTCTTTCTTGATGGAGATTACAGTGATTATCCGGAGGAATTGATGCTGTTGATTCAGCCGATCATAGCAAACGAGTCCGACATGGTTATTGGTTCGAGGGCTCTCGGTGAGCGCGAAGCGGGTTCGATGACTTTACCTCAAATATTTGGTAATTGGCTTGCTACGAATATGATGCGCTACATTCAAGGAGCTAAATTTTCAGATTTAGGTCCTTTTCGAGCGATTAGATGGGCAGATTTACTCAAGTTGAATATGGTCGATGAGAATTTTGGCTGGACAATAGAGATGCAAATCAAAGCTCATAAAGCTGGGCTTCGCTATATCGAAATACCCGTGACCTATCGAAAGCGAATCGGAGTGTCAAAAGTAAGCGGGACGGTAAAAGGTGTCTTTGGTGCCGGATACAAAATAATTTTCACGATTTTTAAATATTGGTAATCGCATTCAATGATAAGGTTCAGTACTAAAAAGGGTATATGAAAAAATTTCTTCAATTCTGCTTTCTTCTAATCAT
>JAFMBQ010000162.1 GCA_017858365.1 Algoriphagus sp.
CCACTCACGGCAAAGTTTTGAATGCTGCTGATGAATCCAGAGTCCCAGGCGGATCTTCTGGAGGCTCAGCTGTGGCTGTACAGGCAAATCTCTGTACTGCTTCACTGGGAACAGACACTGGAGGATCAGTCAGACAACCCGCAGCGTTCACTGGAATCATAGGAATGAAACCCACCTATTCAAGAGTTTCTAGATGGGGGCTTATTGCCTATGCCTCTTCTTTTGATGCAATTGGTGTGTTTTCCACCACTGTTCGAGACAATGCCTTGATCATGGAAATAATGGCTGGTCACGATGAATTAGACAGTACTTCTTCTAGAAAGCCCGTTTTACACTACAGCGAACTATTGCATTTTGATAAAAAAGCCAAAATCGCCTACCTCAAAGAAACAATCGAGTCACCTGCTCTCCAGGCTGAAATAAAAACAAACACCTTAGGCGTTTTGGGAAAGTTGAAAAGCGAAGGTCATGAAGTTAAGGAAGTAAGTTTCCCTTTACTAAATCACATTCTACCCACCTACTACATTCTGACCACTGCAGAGGCAAGCTCTAATCTATCGCGATTTGATGGAGTAAAATATGGTTACCGAACTCCAAATGCACACAATCTGGAAAGTATGTACAAACTCACACGTAGCGAGGCCTTTGGTGAGGAAGTAAAACGAAGAATAATGTTGGGTACTTTTGTGTTAAGCGCAAGCTATTATGATGCGTATTTCACTAAGGCTCAAAAAGTCAGAAGACTTATAAAAGATTTTACGGAAAATCTTTTATCAGATTTTGACTATATTATCATGCCAACAACTCCGTCCACGGCGTTCAAATTTGGCGAGCATAGTAATGATCCTGTGGCCATGTATCTAGAAGACTTATTTACCGTTCAAGCTTCAGTATCCGGCGTACCAGCCATCTCGATTCCAAATGGAAAAGATGAGAATGGAATGCCCATTGGTTTACAAGTGATCTCAAACTCCTTCAAGGAAGCTGAACTTTATGCTTTCAGTAATTATCTAACTAATCTAACTTTCTAAAAAAGATGAAAAAGAAACTACTCAGTTCAATCCTACTTGTAATTCTAGCTAGTTTGATTCCACTGAAAAAGGCTTTTTCTCAAGAAGAACAGACTGTAGCCGCCAACGATATATCGGAAGACGAGTTGCTTCCAAATTATCAATACGAGTATATTCCTGACTTCACCTACGCAGAAATTGACAAGCGGGTGAAGGCAATGGACATGGAGATGTCTTTTGAATTAAACGATCAGGTTTTTTCATTTATTCAATATTTCGCAGTGCGCAATCGAGACTATACCAAAATGGTAATGGCTCGAAAAGATTTGTTTTTTCCATTATTCGATGAGACCATGGTTAAGCATGAAATGCCATTGGAAATTAAATACCTAGCTATTATCGAATCAGGCTTAGATCCTCAAATCCGTTCCCGAGTCGGGGCGATGGGACTTTGGCAGTTTATGCCTGCTACTGGCGGAATGTATGGAATGCGTATTAACTCGGATGTCGACGATCGTATGGATCCAGACCATTCTACAGAGTCCGCAGCAAAATATCTAAAGTCTCTATATCGGATGTTTGGAGATTGGGAAGTAGCGATGTCGGCGTACAATTGCGGTCCAGGAAATGTCAGAAAAGCAATACGAAGATCTGGGGGGAAGAAAACATTCTGGGAAATCTACAATTACCTTCCTAAAGAAACCAGAAGTTACATTCCGCAATTTCAAGCCATGCTTTATCTGTTGAATCATTTGGAAGAACATAATTTTCATTTGGAAGAACCTACCTATGCCATAGCTCATGAAAAAATCAGATTTAACCGAGCTTTCGAATTGAGTAAACTAGCTGAATTAACCAACCTGTGCGTAGCTGACCTCGAAAGACTAAATCCGTCTATTAAGAATCAGAAAGTGCCAGATAGCAATCGCTCAATGGCCATCCGAATACCTAAGGGTAAGTCAGCTTATGTCACAGAAAACTTAGCTTGGTTTACGGATTCACTTTCAAACCCTACAACTCAACTATTGGCAAGTGTAGATGAGCCGGAAGTAATTAGAAAAACTTCATCCTCAGAATCAACGAGAGTTCAAAGTTCAATTTATAAGGTGAGACCAGGTGATGTGCTTGGGACTATAGCCAACCGAAATGGTGTTACAGTGACCGCACTGAAGGAATGGAATAATCTTTCTTCCAATCTGATTAAAGTAGGTCAAGAATTAAAGATCTCATCTGCAACAAAATCGACAATTGCTCAAGTAAGTACAAACTCTGGAGGAAAGAATCTTTACATCGTACAACCTGGAGATTCATTATGGATTATTTCCAAGAAAACTCCCGGATTGACTGTGGAACAAATTAAACGGCTTAATAACCTGAATAACAATACAATAAAGCCTGGACAACGATTAATCATCAGTTAATCGACTTTTTCCAATTGTTAATTTTTTTTAACATTTCCCAAATAGATGGCTCAAAAAAGGTTAAGTATTTATAAGTACTTAATTTGTCTTGGAAAAGAAACCTCTTCATTCATGAAACTATTAATATCATTTATTTCTAGCATTCTATTGTTAGCCTTAGTAGCTAGTTGTGCTCCAAACGGAGACTCCCCAGATAGCACAAAACCTAGGGCAAGAGGCTCTATTGGAGAAATCATCATGGTCATTGATTCTGTGAAATGGGCAGGCCCTGTTGGAGATGAACTTAGAACAATTTTTGCGTCAGATCTTCCAGGAATGTTCCGTTCAGAGTCCAAATTCAAAGTGAATATAGTGGATCCGCGCGCGATGACTCGAATGCTCAAAATGTCTACTAACCTGATTTATGTAACGACTTTTGATGATAAGAGAGGATCAAGCCAAGCTATTAATGCACAATTCTCGAAAGAGTCGAAGGAAAAAGCAATGAATGACCTAAGCATTTACTCGCTTCGAATGGAAGATGAGTATGCTATAGGTCAAGAAGTCCTATACCTTTTTGGGAATACTGAGAAAGAGTTAATCGACAATTTAAAGAAAAATGGAAATAGACTTCAGAATCTTTTTGAAGTTCGTGAGCGAGGTAGATTAGAGAAAATTATCCTTGCTAGAAAAAATACAGAAGCTGCAGCGGAAGCCAAAAATAACATTGGAATCCAAATCAATGTACCGGCATCCTACCAAATTGCAAAATCCAATAAAGGGTTTGTTTGGCTTAGACAGATTACTCCAAGTGCAAATCGTGCAGACATAAGTTTATTTTTTCATGTGGAAGATTACGAGGATGAATCTCAAACTTTCCCTGAAAACATCCTCAAACTCAAAGACTCTATTGCTCGAGAAAATATTTTTGGGGATCCTGATGACCCCACTTCTTATGTAACCACAGAAAAACAAATCCCACCTGCATTCAGAAACATGGTGATAAATGATAATTTTACCACTGAAATCAGGGCTTCCTGGAAAACCAACAACTTAAGCATGGGTGGAACTTACCTGGGCTACTTGATGGTCGATGAAGAAAAGGGAAAACTTTACTACCTTGAGGGCTTCGTGTACTATCCTAATGAAGTACATCGTGATGCCCTCAGAGAAATAGAGACCATTCTTCTCAACACTGATATAAGTTGGAAGGATGATTCGGGGGTCTAAAACCCAATAATAATTTTAGCTTTCTATGGCCATTAAAATTCGTAAAGAAGACGCCCTAAATTACCATACTCAGGGTAAACCTGGAAAAATCGAAGTAATCCCCACCAAACCTCTATCCAGTCAAATGGATCTTGCGTTAGCCTACTCCCCTGGTGTAGCTGAGCCCTGCAAGGAGATCGAAGCAGATGTGGAAAACGTATATAAATACACCGCAAAAGGTAATCTAATCGGCGTAATTACAAACGGCACCGCAGTTTTGGGTCTTGGAGATATTGGGCCAGAAGCTTCCAAACCAGTCATGGAAGGCAAAGGTGTACTTTTCAAAAAGTTTGCAGGAATCGATGTCTTTGATATTGAGATCAATGAAAAAGATCCTAAAAAGCTAATCCAAATCATTAAATCTCTAGAGCCTACTTTTGGAGGAATCAACTTAGAGGATATAAAAGCCCCAGAATGTTTCGAAATCGAAACAGCCTTAAAAAAGGAAATGAAAATCCCTGTGATGCATGATGATCAGCATGGCACAGCTATTATTTCTGGAGCGGCGCTAATGAATGCGTTGGAAATCGTCGAAAAGGATATTTCCAAAATCAAATTAGTCGTAAATGGTGCTGGCGCTTCAGCCGTTTCTTGCACTCGATTTTATATGTCACTTGGTGTCAAGCGTGAGAACTTGGTAATGTGTGACAAAGAAGGTGCAATCAGAAATGATCGTCCCGACTTAGATTATATCAAAAAAGAATTTTCAACAGCAAGAGATATTCACACACTTTCTGACGCCTTAGAAGGTGCAGATGTATTTTTAGGTCTTTCTGCTGGAAATATTGTATCACAAGATCAAATCAAGTTAATGGGACCAAACCCAATCGTTTTTGCTTTGGCAAATCCTGATCCGGAGATTCCTTATGACTTAGCAATTGCTGCTCGTGAAGATTTGATTATGGCCACTGGCCGATCAGATCATCCTAACCAGGTGAATAATGTGCTTGGCTTCCCTTATATTTTCAGAGGAGCACTTGACGTGAGAGCTACTTCAATCAATGAAGAAATGAAGCTGGCAGCAGCCCAAGCAATTGCAAAACTTGCAAAAGAGCCAGTTCCCGATATTGTGAACAAGGCTTATGGAGAAAGCAAATTAGGTTTTGGAAGAATGTATTTAATCCCAAAACCACTAGATCCAAGACTCATCACAACCATTGCTCCTGCAGTAGCCAAAGCTGCCATGGATTCCGGTGTGGCCAAATTCCCAATTAAAGATTGGGATGCATACGAGCTAGAGCTTCAAGAGCGAATTGGTATAGATCAGCGATTGATGTCTGTGGTAATCGCTAGAGCTAAAAAAGATCCAAAGCGGGTCGTTTTTGCGGAGGCGGACAACCGGAAAATATTGAAAGCTGCACAAATCATCCGTGATGAAAAAATCGGAAATCCAATTTTACTTGGAAATCGTAAGAAAATTCTCGCTTTAATCGAAGATAATTCATTGGATTTGAATGGGGTTACCATCATTGATCCGATGGAAGAAAAAGAAATGCTCCACAATTTTGCAGACATTCTTTTCAAGAAAAGACAGCGAAAAGGAATGACCAATTCTGAGGCTAGCCGATTAGTAACTCAACGGAATTACTTCGGAGCTTTGATGGTCGAGACCGGAGCTGCAGATGCATTTATTTCTGGCCTTACTAAAGATTATCCTAAGACGATACTTCCTTCTCTACATGCCATTGGGGTAAAACCTGGCGCTAAGCGTGTAGCGGGAATGTACATTATGAATACAGCTAAGGGACCTTTCTTCTTTGCTGATGCTACAGTAAATCTTGATCCTACCGCTGAAGAATTAGTAGATATCATTGGATTGACGGCTGATGCGGTAAGATTCTTTAATATGGAACCTAAAATTGCTGTCTTATCTTACTCAAACTTCGGCTCGGCGGAAGGGAATATTCCTTCCAAAATGGCAAAAGCCACTGCAATGGCGAAAAAGAGATTCCCAGATTTGATTATTGAAGGAGAGATGCAAGCAAATGTGGCAATTAATGAGGAGATCCAACGAGAGATGTATCCTTTCTCGAATTTGCTTAACAAAAAGGCTAACACATTAATCTTCCCAGATTTAAGTTCTGGAAATATCGCTTACAAACTCTTGGCAGAACTTGGAAATGCAGAAGCAATAGGCCCGATTTTGTTAGGTATGAATAAGCCAGTACACATTTTACAACTTGGAAGTTCAATCCGAGAAATTGTCAATATGGTAGCAATAGCTGTGGTAGATGCTCAAACCAACATCTAAGCTATGATCGCATATCTAAGTGGAAAACTAGTTATAAAAGACCCAACATATGTAATTATTGATGTGGGAGGAATTGGCTACCTAGTCAAAATTTCACTTCAAACTTACAGTAGAATTAAAGATGAGGAGCAGATTAGGCTCCTCACTTTTTTGCATATCAAAGAAGATGCGCATACACTTTACGGCTTTAAAGAAGAAGATGAAAAGCGTCTTTTTTTACTTTTAATTGGGATCAATGGTGTAGGTCCAAATACAGGCCTGATGATTTTATCTTCCTTGAGTACTGAGGAAATAGAGCAAGCTATTCTTTCCGGAGATGTAGGGACAATTCAGCATGTCAAAGGAATTGGCACTAAAACAGCTCAACGAATAATTCTGGAATTAAAGGATAAGGTAGGGAAAGCTGGAAATGATGGGAGCACTGCTTCACTAGGATTTTTGAAATCAAGTAATAAAACACGGGAAGAAGCGTTACAAGCATTAATTACGCTAGGATTTCCAAAGGCTGCAGCAGAGAAAAATATAGCTACTGTTCTCAAAAAAACCGTTGGGGAAATTTCGTTAGAAGATTTAATTAAAGCATCTTTAAAGACACCATAATCTCAAGCTGTATTGAACTTTCGGAAGATACTGACTTTTTGCAGGCGAAGGTTTTTAGTGGGTTTGCCTCAAAGTATCATCCTTTTTGGCCTTATCCTCACCTTTACCACTTCCCAGGCTCAACAGACCAATCCTGACAGCACTCAGTCTCGGATTGATTCATTGAATCTCAGGAGAATTTCACCCTCATATCTGCTTTGGCAAAACATGAGGACAAATCCTCTATTCCCCCAAAGCAATCCTTTTTATACTTCACGCATCCCGTTTTATAAGCCTTCACCTATCGATCAATCCATACAAGTTTTGATTGATTCTACGCTTAGGTACAATATCGTAGATCAACTAGATTCTACACGAATTGGAAATGAACAGGAGTATGATTTTGAAGAATTCTCAAAAATTCAAGAATATAAGGTTCGGCAAGAATATTGGAGAAGCCGTGCAAGAGGCGGAGATGGAGAAAGTGCGGTAGAAGGACGAGGTCTGATTCCGCCGTTGACCGTTAGTCCATCTTTTGATCGATTATTTGGGGGCTCAGAGATTAATATAATTCCTTCGGGCTACGTAAACTTGGATTTCGGAGCAGTATTCAGACGAGTGGATAATCCTTCGCTTCCCATCCGTCAGCAGCAAAATGGTGGATTCAATTTCAACCAACAGATTCAGATGGCGGTTAATGGAACTCTTGGGGAAAAGGTTAAAATAGGCGCAAACTTCGATTCCAATAATTCCTTTGATTTTCAAAATCAGTTGAAAGTAGAATTCAATGGATTTGAAGAAGACATCGTCAAATCCATTGAGATCGGAAATGTAAGTATGCCTGTTCAAAACCGATTGATTCAAGGTGCTCAGAATCTTTTTGGAGTAAAAACACAGCTCCAATTTGGAAAATTGAGCATGACCGCTGTCGCTTCTACTCAACGAGGCCGGAGAGACAATTTGACCATTGACGCAAATGGTCAAGGCAGAACTTTCGATATACAAGCCTCGAGGTATGATGAGAATCGCCACTTTTTCCTTTCTCACTTTTTCAGAGACAATTACGAGAAATGGCTAAGAGGACTTCCACAGGTGCTTTCTGGAGTCAACGTGACTCGAATTGAAGTTTACATCATGAACCGTGCGACTAACACGGAGACCTTAAGGAATTTTGCTGCGTTTATTGATCTAGGGGAAGGAAGAGTGGTTTTTAACCCCTCAAATCCTGCGGTAGGAAGTGGAACTCCAAATGCTCCGGCTGGAAATAACGCCAACAACCTTTATGGATCTATTTCGAACAACCCTACTTTTAGGCCTTTTGATACTGGAGCAAGATCAATTGAATCTACGTTAAGTTTACGGAAAGGAGTTGACTTCGAGCAGATCAATGGTTCAAGAAAACTCGATCCTTCTGAATACTTTTTCAACCCTCAACTTGGTTACCTATCTCTTTTCCGAAGGCTCCAAAATGATGAAGTTCTTGCTGTTTCCTACGAATACACTTATAATGGCCAAGTCTATAAAGTCGGTGAATTGACAGAAGATTATCAAGCTCGCGCAGAAGATGAATTGATATTTTTAAAACTTCTTCGTCCTGCAAGAATCAATACTAAGACTCCTACTTGGGATCTGATGATGAAAAACATTTATTCACTTAATGCAAACCAGATTTTAAGAGAAGGCTTTCAACTTCAGGTAATCTATCGAGACGACCGGACAGGCTTAGATAATCCTTCCTTACTCGAAGGCCAAAATGTCAAAGACATTCCCCTCATTCGACTGACAGGTCTTGATAATCTAAACCCTCAAAATGATCCTGCGCCCGATGGGAATTTCGACTTCGTCGAAGGCTTAACAATTCTTTCCAATCGGGGACTCTTAGTATTTCCTGTTCTTGAACCTTTTGGATCCAACCTGGCAAATAAATTTAATCCTACCGAGGTCGTATTGAAGGATAAGTATGTCTACGACACACTTTATAACACTACCCAAGCCGATGCAGAATTAGTCACTAGACTCAACAAATACTTTCTGAAAGGTAGACTTACGGCAGGATCAGCCAGTGAGATCCAACTTCCCGGCTTAAATATTTCTCCCGGATCTGTGATTGTCCAAGCAGGAAATATTCCTCTTACCGAAGGAGTAGACTTTACTGTCGATTACAATACCGGCCGATTAGTAATTATCAATGACGCAATCTTACAGTCCGGAAAGCAAATCAATGTGAGTTTTGAAAAAGCTGATTTGGTTTCCTTCCAAACACGAAGCTTAATAGGCACTAGACTCGATTACCTTTTCAATGATAAATTCAACTTGGGAGGCACTTTTCTATACTTGAACGAGCGCCCAAATGTGACCCGAATTGCCACAGGAAGTGAGACCTTGCGAAATAGCATTTGGGGTCTTGATGCTAATTATAGTGATGAATCCCGATGGTTGACCAAATTGGCTGATGCACTCCCTTTTACAGATACGAAAGAGACCTCTATGGTTCAGTTTAGTGGTGAGTTTGCACATTTGATTCCAGGCACTT
>JAFMBQ010000163.1 GCA_017858365.1 Algoriphagus sp.
CCATGAACCTGTGGCATGCAACGAAGCGAATAAGGGTCTTGAACGCGGGCGCAGTTCTGATGAGAATTGACAATCTCAGAATCCTTCAGAAGGTTTAAGATTGTTTGCGCGACATGTTTATTCCCTGTGTAAGGCCGCAGTTGATGCAATTCTGGGGAAAATGGCTTGATCGAACCCATCAATCCCTCGATCATCATTGCTCCTGTGATGTCTGCGTGTTTCAAGACATTGCTTAGTCGATCTACCACCTTTACTCCGAAGGCAGCCATAAACTGAGTTCCATTTATTAATGCCAAACCTTCCTTTGGACCTAAAGCGATTGGCTCTAAACCAAACTGATTAAGTACTTTTTCAGCACTTGTGATTTCTCCGGAAAAGTGGACTTTTCCCAATCCTATCAATGGCAAAGCTAGATGGGAAAGTGGGGCAAGATCTCCTGAAGCGCCTACCGAACCTTGCATTGGAATAATTGGGGTCACATCTTGCTCAAGCATCCAAGCTAATCGCTCTAAAGTTTCCCATTGGATTCCAGAAAATCCTTGAGCTAAGGCATGAATTTTTAAAATTAACATCAGCTTAGAAATCTCCTCAGGAATAGGATCGCCTAAACCTACCGCATGACTTTTTAAGAGATTTTCTTGAAGCGTGCGAGTATCAGACGCTGAGATTCGAGTAGTACAAAGGGGACCGAATCCTGTATTTATTCCATAAACCGCCCGATCCCCTTTCGAGATAGCAGCGACAGCTTTGGCTGATTGGCTAACTTTTTCTTGAATATCAGGATGAAATATGCCTTTGATCTCTTTTCTGGCTAGTTTTAGTGCTATCGAACTGGTTAAGTGATCTAGACCGTAGTTGAATTTTATCATTTGAGGTATGGATTGATCGCTATAAAATGTGATCCAACAGACCTTTCCTGTTGGAAACCAAAAATACAAGATTCGAGTGATACCCTATGATACCATTATAATCAATAATTGATACCTTGGGGGTATCAATGGAGCTCAGACATCTACATTATTTTAAAGCTGTGGCTGAGGAATTAAATTTCCGAAAGGCTGCAGATCGACTTTTCATCTCCCAACCTGGGCTGAGTCGTCAGATTCGACAATTGGAAGAAGAGCTTAGCGTAACTCTTTTGGACCGAGATCAGCGGAATGTCAGCCTTACAGCAGCAGGAACCTACCTTAAAGCAGAGGTGGATTTTCTATTAAACCATCTGGAAACGATCAAAGGACAATTGAATCAAATCCAAGCAGGTAAAATAGGGGAACTTCGCATCGGCTTCTTGGGATCTGCATCGAATCAGATTATTCCTCGATTGATGTCAAAGCTGAATGCTCATCAACCATTAGTAAATGTGAATCTGGAAGAATTAAGTAATTCGCTACAAGTGGAAATGGTACAAAAGGATAAGCTTGACATAGGCTTTGTCCGATTGAATTCAGTTCCTGATGAATTGGAAATGAAAACTATTGCTAGGGATTCTTTTTCCTTGGTTGTACCGAAAAATCATCCAATAACCGCCGTTGATTTCATCTCGATGAATCAATTTAAAGAAGAGTCTTTTGTGCTTTTTTCCAGTGACTATAGCAATTTCTACTATGATCAGATTATTGGAATTTGTCGGGACGCAGGTTTTTTACCTAAGATTCAGCATAAGTCTGTCCATGCTTTGACTATTTTCAAACTAGTGGAAAGTGGACTTGGAGTGGCTATCGTACCGACCTCAATTCAGGAAGGCTATGAGATCAATGTTCGATTTATGGAGATTCCGGATATACCTCAATTCACCGAATTGGTAGTTATTTGGAAGACGGGAAATCGCAATCCAGTACTTAAACAAGTTTTGGACTTGATCTAATTTCTACAAATCAAACACAATCCTATTGTCAAGAATATTTCAAATGAGCTATTTTAGCTAATAGAACTATTTGTCGGGCAAATGTCGGGTTAAATCCGAGTTAGTTTCGCCTTAAGTTCAAATCCAATCAGAGAAATTGCCATGGTTAATCAAAATCTATATGTTATGAAACAACCAGAATTGGGGAAAAAGATCTCTGAGCTTAGGAAAGCGAAAAGAATGACACAGGAAGAACTTGTCAAAAAGTGCAACCTGAATGTGCGAACCGTGCAGCGAATAGAAGCGGGCGAAGTAACACCAAGGAGCTTTACCATTAAAGCCTTATTTGATGCATTAGGCTATCCTTGGGAAAATCAAATCAATGATGTGCAGGGAATCAAAGCGAAGCCATCACCAATTTTATATGCAGCTATTGGCGCTGCTGTGCTTTACTTTTTTATTTCAATGTTTGAGATAGGAATCGAGCCGGAGTTTATCGCTGGAGCACCATCGGTAAGTACGGGGGCCTTTGCTTGGATTAAGTCAGGGTCTTATCTTTTTTATATAGTTTTTCTTTTAGGCTGGGTGAAATTGACCGATTCCTTTCCCAATGGGATTCTGAAGATTGCCCTTTGGATCATGATTGGTGCAAATGTGATTTGGTACATCATAGATTTGACCGCATTATTTACAGATGCCTTTACATTGGGAGATTACTACATGGTCAAGATCAGTTCCTTCGGATTTATTTATGCATTTATGGGACTTGGATATTTAGGTTATAAGAAACGATTCTCTTTTATAGCTACCATTTTAGGTGCGTTACTGATTTTGTCGGGAGCATTGTTATTTACGGGATTAGGGGCTTTTCTGGCATTGATTCCTTGGACATTGGCTGAGATTGTACAAATAGCCTTGATGGTTTTTTTGATTCAAAAAATTGGGAGAAGTTCTTCTCTTGGTTTTTCCCAGCCTGATTTTTTAAGGAAAGAGCTTGTTTAGTAGTATGATGGCATCTAAATTGCGGATTAAAACAAAAATAACGGTAGGTTTTTTTAGAAAGCCAAAATCCCCTTGATTGCCCTATTAATAAATGAAATCAACTTATTTTCTTTCCCTGATATTATTCTGGTTTTTAGCTTCTTCATGTTCTGAAAACTCTGTAGTTGAACCAATTATACTTCCAAGTAACTTGTCAATTGAGATCGAATATCTTGGTGATGGGGTAGTTAAAGCAAATTTCACGGCAGAAAAAGCGGTTTTTTATAAAGTAAATTTTGGTACACCTGGTGAATCACTGGTAAGAGTAGATGGGAACTCCTCCTCCAAAACTTTTACAATAAAGGGGGATTTTACCCTTCAGGTTCAGGCTCATACGACTGAAAAAGACTTTATTGAGGGGACAAAGGTAATCCGAATGAACGTAGATGCTTTGGGCCTTGACCCCAATTCAGGTTATACCAGCCCAACTAGTTATGATGAATATGATTCAGTATGGGCTGATGAATTTTCAGATTCAAAACTTTCAGCGGTTTGGAACTTTGAGTTAGGGGATGGCTGTCCGCTTACTTGCGGTTGGGGAAGTGAAGAGTTGCAATATTATAAGAACGAAAATGCCACTTTGCTCGATGGAAATCTAATTATTACTGCCAAGAAAGAAATTGCGGGAACAAGTAATTACACTTCTTCTAGAATGACCACACAAGGAAACAAATTTTTTACCTTTGGAAGAGTAGATATTAGGGCAAAGCTTCCAAAAGGAAATGGTTTTGGGCCAGCTCTCTGGATGATGGGAGAAAATATTTCAGAAGTAGGTTGGCCTAAATCTGGGGCAATCAGTGTTGCGGGAATGGTTGGTGGAAGTTCTGAAAAAGGAGACGCTACTGTTAATGGTACTTCCTATTGGGATAATTCCAATAAAGAAGAGTTTAGTAGAGGAAAAACTACTTTGCCTTTTGGGATTTTCAATGATGAGTATCATGTTTTTTCAATTATTTGGGATTCGCAGAAAATCGTATGGCTACTAGATGGAGTCCAATATCATTCCCTTGATATTACTCCTTCGGTAATGGATGAATTCCAAAAGCCATTCTTTTTTATTTTCAGTCTATCAGTGGGCGGAAGAACGTTAGGAACACCAGATGAAGGTTCGGTATTTCCTCAGAAAATGAGCGTAGACTATATCCGGGTTTTTCAGAAAAAATAATTTCAAAAAAAACCAAGATTTCTCCTTTCGAACAGAAACTTTATGATTTGGAGGAATCCGAGCTTTTCTAGCATTGATTCCTTGGACATTGGCTGAGATTGTACAAATAGCCTTGATGGTTTTTTTGATTCAAAAAATTGGGAGGAGCGCATAATTTGATTTTAGTTCTTGATTGCATTTTTATTCCCTTTCTCCTAAATTGTGAGGATATTTAATTGAAAATTGAGAAGATGGAAAAATTATCAAAATATAGCTTTCTGTGTCTTTGCTTCATTTGGCTAGTGGGCTGTTCTGGTGGAAGCGAAGTGGATGAGAAAATAGAAACCCCTTCTAACCTTACATTGGAACTTCAGCTTATTGGAAATGGGGAAGTAAGAGCTACTTTTTCAGCGACAAATGCTACATTTTTTAAAATCAACTTTGGTAATCCAGGTGAAACAACTCAACGTGTTGATGGAAATTCTGCCTCTTACGCTTATAAGGTAAAGGGCGATTATACGGTAACACTTCAAGCGCATGCAGATGAGCAACTTTTTGTGGTAGATTCCAAAATCATCAATATGAATGCCGCAGCATTGGGATTAGATGCAAATGCCGGATTCACCACTCCAGAGAGTTATTCAGGATATAAACTGGTTTGGGCAGATGAGTTTAATAACTCCACACTTTCGGATAATTGGATCTTCGAAATTGGTGATGGCTGTCCTTCAAATTGTGGGTGGGGTAATGATGAACTCGAATATTATAAAAAAGAGAACACTTCTTTGGCAGATGGAAAATTGACTATCACCGCAAAGCAAGAATCTATTGGTGGGAAAAGTTATACTTCTTCACGTCTGATCACCAAAGGCAAGAAATTCTTCACTTATGGAAGAGTAGATATCCGAGCAATTCTTCCGAAAGGACAAGGAATGTGGCCGGCGCTATGGATGTTAGGAGAGAATTTTTCTGAGGTAAGCTGGCCTAAGTGTGGGGAGATTGATATCATGGAAATGATCGGAGGATCTGTAGAAGATCGAGACCGAACTGTTCATGGTACAGTTCATTGGGACAATTCAGGAAACTATGCTAACTATGGTGGGAAAACCAAGTTGAATACAGGAATTTTTAATGATGAATACCATGTGTTTTCGATCGTTTGGGATAAGCAAAAAATTGTTTGGTTGCTTGATAATGTGGAATATCATGTAATTGATATTACACCTGCAGGCTTGGATGAATTCCATAAGCCTTTCTTCTTCATCTTTAATGTGGCTGTAGGTGGTAGATGGCCAGGTAAACCAGATGGGAATACCAAGTTTCCTCAGGAAATGAAGGTGGATTACATTCGGGTATTCCAACCGAATTAAGTTAGGTGTAACCCTAATAATTCAGATTTGATTCGTTCTTTTACCTCGTCGAGAATGCGTGCATTTTCTTCGCTATTAGATTCTATTTCTAAAAGTTTTGGTACCGAGCTTTCAGAATAAAAGTCATTTAAGGAAGCTTCAAGATCTGACTTTGTGTTAACTCGATTATACTCAAACCCAAACTCTGCAGCTAAGTGAGTTCCGTTTAGTGCTTGTTTGGTTTCAAAAAATTCTTCCAGTTCAGGCTGACTTGAGGGGCCTTCGATAAGTCGGAAAATCCCACCAGCATGATTGTTGAGTAAGATTATCCGTAGGTTAGAAAGCGGGTAATTATGCCAAAAAGCATTTCGGTCATAAAAGAATGCCAAATCGCCTGTAATCAAGGTTACAAATTCGTTGCTAACCAATGCACATCCCACGGCAGTCGAGTTGGAACCATCTATTCCGCTTGTACCTCTATTGCAATAGATTTCCTGATTCCATTTCCCTAAGAAATTCAAATAGCGAACAGACATGCTGTTGGCTACATGGATCTTGGAGTCTTCTGGGATAAACTTTGAAATAATACGCAACGCAGAATATTCACCAAATTTAGATTCAGCTAGACTAGATGCTAAGGAAGTTGCAGTCTTGGCCTGAAGTGAATTCCATCGTTCTGCAAAAGACTTTTCTTGGGAGATTGAATTTTTCAGAAGCCATTCCAAGAATGAGATTGGATAGGAGGTGATAATTTTGCTTAACTTTTGAAAGGTGTCTTTGGACTTTCCATCTTCCTGAATGTGCCAATGCGCAGCATTACTTTTTCGAGCAAAAAGCTTGAGTGATTTGGAAATTATTGATTTCCCAAATGTCAAAATCAAATCTGGCTGAAGCGATTCACTCCACTCCTGATTACCTAGCCAATGATCATGAAGGGAAATGGTTGATTCGGACTGAAGGTTTGAAATAGTATCTGTCACGATCACTACTTTTTTCTCTAAGCTTAATTGGTCTAGAACAGTTTGGATACCAATATTTCGAATTTGTTGACCAGGGATAATCAGAATTTTTCGGTAAGACTGAATTTCCTTTTGAAGAAAGTCAAACGATTTAAGTGTAATTTCTGGCTCATAAACTTCGATGTTCCGAAGGTCTTCAGGGAAGATCAATCTTTCATCCACTTTAGGGTAAAAAGGCTCTCTTAGTGGAATATTTAAGTGTACTGGTCCAGGAGGGAACTGATTTGCAAGATTGATGGCTTCATTGCTAATTCGATTTGCGTGCCAGACTTGATCCTTGGATTCAAATGAATCAGGAAAGCGAAAGCTTTTCTTGACATGCTGCCCATAGAGTTCGGCTTGAAATACAGTCTGACCATCATATTGATTGATCCATTCAGGTGGTCTATCTGCTGTGATTATCAATAATGGAATTTGCTGAAAAAAGGCTTCTGCGATAGCTGGAAAGTAATTCATTGCAGCTGAACCTGAGGTGCAGACCAATGCGACTGGCTTACCTAATTGCTGCGCCATTCCTAAGGCTATGAAAGCGGCTGATCGTTCATCGGAGATCGTGCGAGTGGTAATCCCGGGATGTCTAGCAAATGCTAAGGTGAGGGGGGCACAGCGTGAGCCTGGTGAAAGAATCACATTTGTAATTCCCTTTTGATGACAGAGGGCCACCAAATCGATAATTGGCTGGATGATCAAGTGGAGGGATTTTGTAAAAATTTACCTATAATTTGACACTTGAGATCTGTCTCTTCCCATTCTTTTTCAGGATCAGAATCAGCAGTTACCCCAGCTCCTGCGTACAATATCGCTTGATCTCGGCTGAGTGATGCAGTCCTTAGATTGACATAGATGGAAGTTTCACCTTCGATGTTTACAGGTCCAATAAACCCGGCAAAGAAGGAGCGATCTAGGTTTTCATATTTATTTAGGAACTCATGAGCTTCTTTTCGAGGCATTCCACAAACAGCCGAGGTAGGATGAAGTAATTCTAGCATCACTAATCCCAGTTGGGGGAAATTTGTGGCCTGCATATCTACTTTGAAATCTGATCTCAAATGAAGCAAGGTGCCTGCTAGGACTGTTTTCGGACCTTGTTCTTCATATTCTCGAAGCCTTATTTTTTTGAAGCAATCCACAATGTACCTACTGACTAAAGCCTGTTCTTTTATTTCTTTTTGAGTCCATGCCGCTGTTTTTATTGGATTTTCTCCTTTAGCTGGCTGGGTGCCTGCCAAGGACATGGTATAGAATAGGTTTCCCTTCGTTTCGATCAGTATTTCAGGGCTGGCACCAATCCAAGTCCCCACTGTAGGAATATGGAAGAAATTCACAAATGAATTGGGATAAGCATCCAGCATTCGGTGAAGGCTTTTTGCCAAATCAAAGTTTTCATCCAATTTGATCAACTGAGTTCTGGCAGGAACTACCTTTTCTACTAATCCAGCTTGAATTGCCTCAATTCCTTTTTCTACTAATGAGATGAAATGAGACTTACAGTCTTCATTTTGTGTGTCAGCTTGATCTGACGGATTCGATTTCTTTAGCTGAAGTTTTTTGTCGGCAGCTTGATCAGAGCATTGGTTTTCTATGAAATGATTCAGTGATTCAGGTAAATCATCGCTGTTGAGAATGTCTTTTGTGGGGAATTTCCAGTAAGTAGCAGCAGCTATGTGGAAAGCCTTTTTGTCAGCTTGGTCCTCAAAAGGATGTACAATAAATCCCGGTTTGATTTCTTCTAGATTAATCGAAGTTTTTTCTGGAATAGGATTTTCGTTAGAGACGAATTCAATCTGGTCAGATTTCGGTTTCCTCCAAAGTGCAAAAGAAGCTCCTGACTCCAATCCATAGCTGATAACAAAGTCAAGGACTTCTGTAATCGAGTATGAAACTGATACTTGAGAATTGATCATTTTAAATCTAAAATCGCTATCGTTAACCTACTTATACAGCAGAGTCGATTGGCTTCATTTACTATTTTTATTTCCCAAACCTGTGTGGTTTTACCCAGATGAATTGGCTTAGCTGTTCCTTTTACTACTCCTTCTCGAACAGATTTGAGGTGGTTGGCATTGATCTCCAAACCTACGACTGCTTGCTTCTCTTGGTTTATGGTAAGTGAAGCTGCGATGGAACCTAGGGTCTCAGCCAAAACAACGTTTGCTCCCCCGTGTAACAAGCCAATAGGTTGTTTGGTTCTAGAATCCACAGGCATTGTAGCTTCGATAAAATCATCCCCTATTGCGGTGAAAACTATTCCCAAATGGCTGACCATGTTATCTTTACCGGTTTCATTGAGTTGATCTAAGCTGGGCTTTGAAAGAAATACCATTAAAATATGAGCTAAATGAGGTTTATTTGGCCTTTGAACAAAAATAGAAAAACTTGAATCGAAAAAAAATTTACCTCGTCAGACACGGTCAAACAGATTTTAATTTAAAAGGTATAGTTCAGGGAAGTGGCATTGATGCTCCTTTGAATGCAACAGGCCAAGCGCAAGCGAAAGCATTTTTCGATACTTATCAATCGGTTTCGTTTGATCAGGTTTATTACTCTGGATTAATCAGAACGAAACAATCAGTCCAAAATTTTTTGGATTTAAGCATCCCTTCAACGTCTCTTCCCGACTTGAATGAAATCTCTTGG
>JAFMBQ010000164.1 GCA_017858365.1 Algoriphagus sp.
AATTCCTCCCACTTACAAAACATTTTAATTATAACCTTAAAATCAAAATATTATGGAATATTTCTGGTATAAATAAAATAAAGCGGAAAGATGCTCAAATCATAGTTTTGTCAGATACTGGAGTTTGTAAATAGATTTTTCTATTTGTCTTGTTAAGCAGTAATTTATATTAATACTGCGGTTGAAACCATTTTCTTTCCATTAAGCAATAAATTCCTAGGTAAATTATAAAAAAAAATAATTTAAAGTAAAAAAAAGTAATTTGTATTATTTTTTGGTGTATATTGCAGTCGAAATAGGGAGAGAGCAGAGAAAGATTTAAGATAATTCATTGGTGAGGAGGTGTTTTGGTTACAGAATTTGAATTATTTTATGTTTTAGGGAGGGTGAGAAAAGTGGAATATGTTATTCTGAATTGGGATCAAGGTAAATTATAATAAAATACACCAACATGAACGAAATCATTTGCCCTCATTGTAAGAAAGCTTTCAAAGTAGATGAATCTGGTTATGCAGATATTCTCAAGCAGGTTCGTGACCATAAGTTTGAGGAGGAAATTTCTAATCGACTAAAACTGGCTGAGAAGGATAAAGAAAATGCTATTGAAATAGCAGAAGCCAATTTTAAGCTTGCTATGCAGGAACAACTTGCTAATAGAGAAAATGAATTAAATATTCAGCTGGACGCAAAGAAATCTGAGATTTTGCAACTTCAAAGCAAAATTTCTAATGCAGATTTAGAGAAAAAGTTAGCAGTAAATGAAGCGATTAATATAATCGAAAGGGAAAGAGATGACCTAGCTAATGCTGTCAAATTTAAAGAGACTGAAAAAGAACTGTTAAAGTCTTCGCTTATTGGTGATTACTCTAATCAATTAAGAGAAAAGGATATCATAATCAAACTCAGAGAGGAAGAAATTACACTCCGAAAAGATATGAAACTTAAATTATCAACAAAAATGATAGGCGAATCACTTGAAAAACATTGTGAAGATGAATTTAATAAGCTTCGTTCAACCGCTTTTCAAAAAGCTGAATTCGAGAAGGACAACGATACAAAAACAGGAAGTAAAGGCGATTTTATCTTTAGAGAATATGACGATTTAGGTAACGAAATCATATCCATTATGTTTGAGATGAAAAACGAAGGAGATGAAACGGAAAAAAAGAAAAAAAATGAGGATTTTCTAAAAGAACTTGACAAAGATAGGAACGAGAAAAAATGTGAGTACGCTGTACTTGTTTCTCTTCTTGAAGCCGACAGTGAATTTTATAATGCAGGCATCGTTGATGTTTCACATAAATTTTCTAAAATGTATGTTGTCCGACCTCAATTTTTTATTCCGATTATCTCATTGCTCCGCAATGCCGCAATGAATTCACTACAATATAAGGCCGAACTTGCTTTGGTTAAAAGTCAGAATGTTGATATTACTAATTTTGAAGAAAAATTAAAAACATTTCGTGATGGCTTCTCTAGAAATTATGATTTAGCAAAAAATCATTTTCAAGAAGCAATTAAAAGAATAGACATGTCAATTAATGCCATGCAAAAAGTAAAAGAGGAATTGACGGCAAGTGAAAACCAATTACGTTTAGCAAATAGCAAAGCTGATGGTTTGACAATTAATGGGTTAACTCACAACAACCCAACAATGAAAAGTAAATTTGATAACCTTAAATAAGTCTTTTAATCTTTAAAACTATCATTATGACCTTAAATCAGTTATCCTATCTTGAAGAAATTAGTGTTCGTTCTTTAAACGTCTGTGAAGATAATGGCTTATTGGACTTGGCTTCAATGATAAGCTATTATCAAGAAAATAAGACTTTTACAAATCTTAAAAATTGTGGTAGAAAATCAGATGAAGAACTGACCGTTATCTGTTTAAAATATATTGATAAAGGTAATGTCGAATATTCAGAGCTTGTTAACAAAGAAAATAAAATTATTATTTTAATATCATCGTTAACAAGAACACAAATAGAAGTTATAAACAGTTTTATTGAAACAAATTCAATACTTTTATCAAAAAGAAGTAAAAATGCTATAACGTCTTTTTTAAATGGGAATTTAAAAATTCATAATATATGTGACAAAATATTAGCTATTGAAAGATTTAATATACAGGAAATTAAGAATGTTGGTGAAAAATCAGTTTTGGAGTTAAAACACTTCATAGAGTCAATAATCGAATTTATTGAAAAGGTCGCAATTGTTAAAAATGAAAATGATTTAATTATTTTAAAAAATAGTTTTTTCATTGAGAAAACTTTTTCGATAAACACAATTCCTTATGAAATTTTAGAAACTCAGTCAATATTTAGATTAGTTGATTTTCTTATAAGTAATGACGCAATCTATGAAAAAAAGGAAAACGCCGTTTTTCGAAAAGGGTTAAAAATTTATAATAATCAGGTAGAATCAACTTTAGAAGAAATTTCTTTAGATATTGATGTTTCCAAAGAAAGAGCTAGACAATTGAGGGTAAAATGTTTAGAAGATTTATTCGTTAATTTTCAGTTTGTTAAACAAATGGAGGATAATTTATATAAGAAATATAATATTGATCAAAATCAAAATATAATCTTCGTAGATGATGTTTTAAATAAACTAATTAATGATACTAATAACACTAATTTTTCTAAAGAATTTAATTCAATTATAATTTACTCTTTTATATCCGATAACTATGATTTAGTTGGCGAGCTTGATGATGTTTTAGTTCCTAGATACTTCAATTCGAAAGAGCGCCATAATTGGGAAAATTTCTATTTAGTTAAAAAGAATATAAGCTATTTGCTAAATTTCAATTCTTTTGTTGATGATATTCGAAGAAGAATGGATGCACGTATAAATAAAAGTTATAACTTTAATTTCAATAGTTACTTATTTAGTTTTTTAGATACCATTAATTTAAATGAAATAAATAATGTGTCTAAGGTTGCAGAAAATATTCTTTTCTATGAATTTGGGATTTCTATTAATGCGAACCATACGATTCTATTTAATAGAAATTCTCAGAAAAAGAGTTACGAATATGCTTTTGAAGCATTGAAAATAATTGGTATTCCGTCTAAAGTGAATGATATTACAAAAAAAATTAAAGAGTTATATCCATTTTATGAAACTGATAGTGCAAAAGTTAGAGTATCTATGAAAAGGAAATATGGCTTCGTTCCAATAGGAAGGCAAAGTGTTTTTGGCTTAAAGGAATGGGAGTTTGAACTAATGAATTTTAAAGGTGGAACGATACGAGAAATTGTAAAGGATTATTTAACCAAAAATTCAACACCTCAAAAAATTAGGGATATTTCTAACTATGTGTTAAAATTTAGACCTGGTTCAAGTGAAAATAGTATTATTAGTAATATTAAATTAGATGAATCAAAAATATTTGTTTTTTTCAAAGATTCCTTCATTGGTTTATCAAGTAAAATCTATGATGGATCGTTTATATTGTCAAATTCAACTAATTTGCCTGTAAAAAAATTATGGGAAGAAAGGTTTACAGAACTCAAAGAATTTGTAGCTTCTAACAATAGGATACCATTTTCAGCTGGTTGTCCTGAGGAAGAAATCAAATTGTATAGATGGTACAAAGTTCAATGTCGTAAAAAAATAAATGGAGAGTTAGAGGCTGATAAGTACACATTGATAAGCGAAGTTATGAAAAATTTTCAAAAATCAAATTCTGGTCGTAAAAGAAGAGTATTTATAGGAAGGTACAATTATTTTTATGACGAACTCATCAACTTTATTAAAGATAAAAAACGTATGCCAAATTCTAGAAATCCAGAGGAGATGAGTCTCTATTTTTTTTATTACAAAATAAAAAAGAATTTTGTAAATAATATTTATATGACAAACCAGGAATTAAAATTAGTAGAATTGGTTAATGAACTCAAATATTCTAAACAACTTAAAGTTGGTTAATTGAATCAATGGAATTCTTAACTTTTATCTAAAAAATAGGGCAGTAATAAAGACACTTTAAATTTTAAACTATGACTTGGAATTTTAGACAGGGGGGAAAAACAGAAAACCCAAAAGATTCTGGTATAAAAGACTTTTCAAAAAATATTTTTGAATCTGTCATTAGGGAAGCAACTCAAAATGCAATTGATAAACGCTTGAATGAAAATTTACCTGTTAAAATAATATTTAAATTTGGGGATATTAGTAGCGATAAAATACCTGCTTTTGAAGAACTAAAACAAAGATGGAAAGATATCTACAATAAGTGGAAAGATCAGGATCAGTATGAAAATATTCTTAAAGCTATTTTAGAGCGGATTGAAGAATTTGGTAATGAAATTCCATATTTATCAATTTCGGATTTCAATACAAAAGGGATGGATTTTACTTCTAACCCTGACATTGATAAAACTGGTTATGGAGCATTTTCAAGAGGAAATCATTCATATCATGACTCTAATAATGCTGCCGGCTCAGAAGGACAGGGAAAAGCTGCATTGTATGCTATTTCTGCTATGCGAACCATGTTTGTTCACACGGTTAGTAGTGAAGGCTCAATTTACGAAGGACTTACAAGATTAGCAACGCATGTATATCATGGGAATAAATATAATGCTGATGGATATTATCCTCATTTACCAGATAGGCCTGAGTATGAAGGATTGACTCCCAATCATTATTTACCTTTTAGGAGAGACCTTTCTGATTTTGGAACAACAATCACACTTGTTGGTTTATGGTCTTATGAAGATGTAAGAGGTAAAATGATTAAATCTGCAATTAATAATTTTTGGATGGCCATTCATGATGGTGATTTGATAATTCAAGTTGATGATACGGTTCTGGATAAAAATAGTATTGAAAATCTTATTGAACAATATTTGCCTGAGAGGGAGGAGTCTAGTCGTGCAAAGAGTAATCCTACTGATTTAGGCAGAGCAAAATGTTACTATGAAACTTGGACGGGAAAATCTGAAAATATTGAGATTTATGAAGAAAAAATTGATATTCTCGGTGATTGTGTCTTGAAAATAGCTCAGCACTCAGATTATCCTGGGAAGGTTGCATTTTTTCGTATTCAAAAAATGTTGATTGTAAGAAGTAGTGTGAATACGTTCGTTAGTAAGGGATATTGTGGTGTTTTCATTTGTAATGATGAGGAAGGTAATAAAATGCTTCGAAAAATGGAAGGTAAAACACATACAGAATGGGACCCAAAATTATGTTCCACAAAAGAGGATAAAAAGAATGCAGACCATGCAATAAAAGCATTAAACTCTTTTATAAAAAGATCATGGGAAAGTTATCGAAGGAAATATTTGCCCGAGATGTTAGATCTTAAAGGTCTTAAAGGTTTATCAATTGGAAATAAGCCAAATGGAGATAAAAAATCAACAGGTATAAAAGAAAAAAAACAGATTGTTTCATCACCCAGAGCAAAAAAACTACAACCCATGTTTGAAAAGCATGGTATTACTAAAAAAGGCCTTAAATCAGCTAGGATAACTAATAGTGATGTATGGGAGTATTCTCTTGTTCTTAATTCTAATGGCAATAAAAAATTAGAAATAATTATGACTCCTGCTACAGATGCAAGTAGAGTTAAAAACAATGATTTACTTGAGGTAAAAACAGCTTCTGATGGCTGGGATATTAATAATAATTCAATTAAGGGTGATTTAGTTGACGGGGAAAACATAATTAAATTTTCCCTTAATGAAAAAGAACGAGTTGCATTAGATTTTAAATTAATAACATTATGAAAACCAACTACGATTTTCCATATCAATTTTTAGACCTGACAAACTCTGGTAATCTTTACGTTGAATATATTGCTGAAGTTGATAAACTTTCACTTGAAATTGATTTGAGTGATTTCCAATTTATTGAGAATGTTGATGTAATCCTTGAAATTGAATCCTCACAAACATTTTACCGCAAGCTATATACACTGGCACGTGAAAAAAAAACTGTAAAGATTGATTATTTAGAGTTGGGTTCAAAAGTAGAATATTCAATTCTCCTTGTTTCAAAAGAAGAAGGCAATATTGAAATAAACGGTCAGTTTGATTACCATGAAAAGGGAGATTGCATCGGTGTGTTAGAAAAGGAAATTATTAGAATTATAGACGAGGAAGGTTTTTCTGGATTAATTAAAATTGCTCCTACCATAAAAGATAAAATTTCTTATGACCTAACTAGCGACTGGATAACTATTGAGATTCCTGAGGTAACTTATGAAAAATTCTACAATTGGCAAAAGGATGATAGAACAAATCCATTCGCTTTAGCTTGCATAGGTGCCCCTTGTATTCAATTTGCAATTATTAAAACGCTAAAGAATGAAGAATATATAGAAAAAAAATGGTGGGAATCAATTTCTAAGTTACTGACAGACAGTGGTTATTCAGTTTACGATTTGGATGAAGATGATGTTCCCGGTGCTACCAATATAATTTTGGGAAACTGTTTTCAAGAAATGGTTAATGCAGTTACTCCTGAATTGGATGTTGAAGACACTTTATTATTAGCTTAACAAAAAATATTAAAATGAAAAAATTTACGATAAACACCATAAAAAACCTTAAGGTAAAGGTTAAAGATATGAATGAAACTCTTTTGAATTATTATACAATAGAGGCGTTTATACCAGACCATTCTTTTCACTTAGTTACAGAAGAAAGTGATGTTTTACCAATAAATAATACTTTGGTTGAAGAAATGATCGCAGCATTTGTAGATGAGAATGAATTTGAAGCAGGGAAACTTTTGTTTGAAAGTCTTATTCTTAATCCGAGGCAAGCATCAGATATTGGATTTTGGACATACCACAATCACTATACATTTTATCGATACATCTCCAGAAGATGGGGTGCTATTTGGAATGATGAAAAGAAGTTTGAAACTCCTTCTACCTATGTTGGAAATCACTGGATACAATCAAATTCGTCGCAGGGAGAATTAATTGACTATCCAATATCAGGTCTTTGGTGGTCATTTTATCTAACAGTTGATGAAAGTAGAACTGACAAATATGAGCTAACTAAAATATTTTTTAAAAATAATTCACTAAGAACAAAATATTTTGGCCAAGCTAGATTTGCAAGGCATAAGCCAGCCATAATAGGAGCTCTGGAATTTATTAAAGATAACAACCTTGAAAACGATTTGGAGCAAGCCGGACGGGCAATATATCCATATATAAATCTATTGGGTGGTATACGGCCACTTGCCTACTTTGATAAAGAATGGTTTAAAGATAAGTTGAATAATCGCTTTGGAGAGCAAATAGCTACGGGGGAAAAACTTTTTGTTAGACCGAATTAAATCAAAAGAAATATGACAAAAAAGAAGAAAATTCATCAAAAATAAACTATCTCGTCCATTCGATGAAGTTTTTGCCTCAGGGACGGGAATTTGCTCTCAAGTAGCTGTTCCCGTCCCTGACGAACCTGGTAAAAATAGAAACAGAGGTTTAAAAATATTTGTATAATATTAGATACGGAAATATTTAACAACAACATCTGAAATTCTTTTAGTCCTATCTTCCATTTGAGTTCCATTAAAATCCACACAATTATTGAATAAGTCAACATTCAATGCAAGCTGAGATTGGCCCAGACCAATTCTTAAATTTTCGTAAATATTTCCATTTCCAATGAAAATTAAATTATCATTTGGATGTTTTAAGGTAATATTTCCCAAAGTGTATCTTCTAACTATAATTTCAAGAGTCCTTACTCCATTATTAAGGTAATCTATCCATTGATTACCTATTCCACCTTGTGGTTGTCCATTTGGATTTTATTAAACTCCAAATCCGAATTGTAAAACGTTCCCAGTCTGTCCAAATCATAATCCAGCAGGTTTTTACCTTGAAAAAGTTGGTGCATTTCATCGAATTTAAAAAATTGGTAAGGATCTTTATGAGGTTTTACATCCGATGAGATGATAACATCCAGCGGAGTGTCCATGCCCGGAGCATAACAAACTGAAACAAATGCTTCGGAAGTGCCATGTGCCATCAATTCTATGGCATATTTTCTCGCTGCGAATGCTCCTAGGCGATCGATGTGCGATAGGTCTTTTCCATACAATGCACCTCCTCCGATGGGAATTCGCGGACCATAAAAATCCATGACCAATTTTCTCCCTGTCTGCCCGTTATCACTATCACTGCCTCCATGTTCAAATGGTCCGTTCGGGTTCACCAGTACATTTATGTCCTTCCAGTTTCCTATCCAGCGACGGTCTGTGTTTTGCAATTGTATAAAAGCATGTTGAAGAACCTGATTGCATTCAATGGTGAAGTCTGTAAAAGAATATCCTTCTTTCTGCTGTAAGGTAAGCAACAAGGTTTTGATGGTCCAGTCATTATTATTCTCATCCATTACTAAAAGGACTTTGCCATCGGGTCCGTGTCCATTTAACGGCCCACTTTTTAACTCTTTAATCACCTGCTCTCTGAAATACCAGGCGGCATAATGTTCGGGTGGAAGGAAATTTGTTTTCGAATCATACCCTGCATATCCGGTAATGATCGATTGGTCATTCACAAAGTGGGTCCATGGTTTAGGAGATTCTGTGAGCCAGCAGATTTTATCAATAATATCATATTTCCTCACATCAATATGATTTTTTTCTGTATAACCGATTTCGTTACCAAGCTCATTTACGATTTCCCTGATATCCAGATCAAGTTTCTTTCTGGTAACAACAGCTCCGTTTAGGAATAAATGGTCGGACCATACTGCAATTTCAATCTGTGCATACGCCACTGGATCTGTCATATAAGCTCTCCTAATTATCCGGTCGGCAAGAAGGTCGCAGAACTTATCGGGGTGTCCGTTTAATACTGTTTCTGAATATCTTTTCATAATGTTATTTGACTTTAATAAATTAGGTTCACAATTTTTCCAGCTGCAGGTAAGGAATTTTCATCTCCATAAATTTCTGTGGATTACCATTCGCACTTACAA
>JAFMBQ010000165.1 GCA_017858365.1 Algoriphagus sp.
TAAGGAGACCGAAGTAAGGTTTGAATCAAGGGCAGTTACCGCGATCTCTCGATCAAGTGTAGCGTCTGAGGGCCTAAAAAGCTGAAGCTTTCCATTCGTACCACTCGGAAGATCAAGGACCAAGTTTTTATCAATTGAATGATACGTGATCACCGTCCGGTCTAATCTTAACGCCGAGGATTCCTGATCGATTCGATCTTGGTAATTGATCTCAGCCTGATAATAGTTTTCAGTTACTAGCTCAATTCCATCCATCCGAACAGAGATCACCACCAAGGTCATGATCAGAGCTACGAAGCCAATTATGGTTAATAAAATTCCTTTTCCCCAATCCATGATTGTCTAGTTTATTGGTGCTGTAAAATTCGTTTCTATTTTGTCCAATTCCTTACCTTGATAGATGACCGAGAGGTTCACTTTTTCCTGATTCACTTTGACCTCATCCTGATTCCTCACTAAGAAAAATCTTCCTTCAAATTTGGACTGAGGATCCAAAATTAATTCTTGGCTTCCAAGTAATTCCACATCCAACCCTTCTACCAAAGATTTCAACTCGATTTTTTGACTTTCAAAGGTTTTATTGATTAGCGTGATTTGATAGAGATTACTCACTTTCCCATCCTCTCGTTCTTGGTAAGTCATCCCAGGAAAGCGCGTGATCGTTGCTTTGATATCATCTCGAGTGGCAATCAAGGCTGCAAAGGCAGTTACCAAAATTAGGAGGACTAACACATAACCTTTTACCCTTCCAGTAATCAATTTCTGAAAACCTTGCTTGATACTATTCTCAGAAGCGTATCGGATCAATCCTTTTGGCCGATCCACTTTTACCATCACTTCATCACAGGCATCGATACAAGCAGTGCAATTCACACATTCCATCTGGATTCCGTTTCGGATATCAATTCCAGTTGGGCAGACTTGAACGCAAAGGCTACAATCCACGCAATCCCCTTTTGGCTCCAAAGCAGCTTGATTTTTTCGGATTGGCGATCTTGGCTCCCCTCGAACATAATCATACATGACATTGATCGAGTTATTATCAAGTAAAACCCCTTGAAGTCTCCCATAAGGACAAACAACCAAACAGGCTTGCTCACGAAACCAGGAGAATACAAACATAAAAATCCCTGAAAATGCGACCAGCCCAATAAAACCAGACATATTTTCAGTCGGAGGCTGTGAGACAATGTCTTTGACTTGATCGACTCCAACCAAATAAGCCATCACCAAATGCCCGATCAGGATAGAAATTCCTGCAAAAATCGTGAGCTTGATTCCTTTCTTAGTAAACTTCTCTCTTGTCCATGGCCCATCGTTTAATTGCCGCTGTTGATTGGCGTCACCTTCGATGAGGTATTCGATTTTGCGGAATACCATCTCCATGAAAAGTGTCTGTGGACAAAACCATCCGCAGAAAATTCGCCCAAAAACTACCGTAAACAGAATGATGAATACAAAGAAAATCAGTAGCAAGAAAATCAACAAATAAGTATCCTGAGGCCAAAAAGCTGCCCCAAAAATGATGAATTTTCGCTCAAAAATATTGAATAACATGTATGGCCTTCCATTCACTTGGATGAATGGACCTGCAAAGAGAATTGCAAGCAGTACCCAAGAAAGGTAGCTGCGGTACTTATAGAATATTCCAGATACTTTCTTAGGATATACCCAATTCCGCTTACCATCTTCCTGGACGGTAGCGAGTGCATCTCTAAAGGTGTCTGGATTTAAGTGTGGATTCTTTTTGGCCATGATATTAGCTTAATAACTGCCGGGAATTCTACTTCCCGGCAGTACTGAGGTTACTAGTTAGAAAAAGCAACCAGTGTGCTATCGGTCAAGGCATTTGCTGGATCATCTGAAGGAACTTCTTCATAAATTTCACCTTGAGGGTCCTTTGGATTGGCTGGAGTTGTTCCAACTAAAGTGAGGATGTAGCTGGAAACGCTCTGGATTTCAGCAGGACTCAACTGATCTTCCCAAGGCACCATTCCTTTTTCGATGACTCCATATTTAACCACTTTAAAGATGTCATCGATATCTCCTCCATGGAGCCAAAAGGCATCGGTCAAGTTTGGGCCAATCCCTCCGCCTCCATCCTGTGCATGACAGGCAGCGCAGTTTACCTCAAAGATTGACTTCCCCTCTGCTAATGCTCCTGTAGATTCATCAAAAATCACAGAATTCTCATCAATACTTGCGAGGTTACTAGCTTGCCGCATTTCTGCTGCCACAGCTTCCACTCGGAGTTCTTCTTGGTATTCTTCAAGTCCTGTCAATCCCGTACCTAAAACGGTATAATACACGAAGTACCCAACCCCAAAAACCACAGTTCCGATAAACACATATTGCAACCAAGGCGGCATAAAATTGTCCAACTCGGTGATTCCATCATAGGAGTGATCAGCCATCATTTTAGCCTTTTCATCAGCGCCATAAGCTTCGTCAACTTTACCAGTGACAAAACGCTCTTTGAAGGTATCCAACCAAGATGGCTCATCTGCCAGACTAGGGTTTTCCTTTTTCAATACCGAAGCAATAAATGACATCAGGTAGATCATCAATATCAACAGTAGGACAATCACTCCCAAAATCACTCCCAGAATGATCAGAAGTGATAATTGGTTTGAGTCCATGGCCTGCCAAACGGACAGGGCCGATTCTGGTTCGGACTGCGCAAAGAGGTCTAACGAACCTCCTAAGAATAGTAAACTGAGTAAGGTTAAGTATTTTTTCATAGCTGATTTTCGTTTAATTCATCCTCTCCCATTGGTAAAGATTTCATATGATCGATGTATTCCTTTGGAACGCTAATGGCCCAAACTGCTATTCCGATGAAGAATAAAACAAATATGATCAGGGAGATAATTGGAAAAATCTCCACGTTTTCGATTGATCTCAATACTTCTTTATACATGATTTCCAGATTTTAATTAGAAGCTGTGGCTTTTATATCAGTTCCCAATCGCTGCAAATAAGCAATCAATGCAACGATCTCGGTATTTGGCATGACTTCTACGCCTGCCTCTTTCAGGTTAGCGACGATTCCCTCAGCTTGCTTAGTTAGATCAGCAAGCGCGATTTCATCAAAACCTTCTGGATAGGGAACTCCGAGTGCCTGCATCGTTCTGATTTTCGCAGGTAGATCAGTGTAATCCATTTCATTGGTGACCATCCAAGGATAAGGAGGCATCAAAGAGCCTGGCGACATGCTTCTTGGATCAGCCATGTGGAAGTAATGCCAGCTGTCAGGGTATTTTTTACCCACACGATGAAGATCTGGACCGGTACGCTTGGATCCCCATAAGAAAGGATGATCATATACGAATTCACCTGCTTTGGAATATTCCCCATAGCGCTCAGTTTCAAATCGGAATGGACGAACCATCTGAGAGTGACAACCCACACAGCCATTGGCGATGTATAGATCTCTTCCTTCCAGTTCAAGTGGCGTATAAGGCTTTACCGAACTGATAGTTGGGACATTAGATTTGATCAAAATCGTCGGGATAATTTCTACCGCTCCCCCAATTAAGATGGCTACAGTTGCCAAAATCGTAAAGAATACTGGCTTTCTCTCCCATGCACGGTGCCAGAATTCTCCTGTTCCGCTGTAAGACTTAGCAAGTGCTGGAGCTTGATCTTCTTCAGTTTCCTGGAAGACACCTTGCTTGGCAGTTTGCCACATGTTGTACATCATCAGGATCGCACCACTGAGGTAAAGCAATCCACCAAATGCTCTTAGCATATACATCGGCACCAATTCCACTACAGTCTGAAGGAAGTTACCATAAGCCAGACGGCCCATTTCGTCGAACTCTCTCAGCATCAAGAATTGAGTCAAGGCAGCTACATACATTGGAAGGGCATAGAATATAATACCCAAAGTCCCAAGCCAAAAGTGTGTATTAGCCATTTTGGTAGAATATATCTTCGTGTTGAATAGTCTTGGCCACATCCAGTACAGCATCCCAAATGTCAAAAACCCATTCCAACCTAAGCCACCAATGTGTACGTGTGCAATAATCCAATCTGTATAGTGTGCAATCGCGTTCACATTTTTCAAGGAAAGCATTGGTCCTTCAAAAGTGGACATCCCGTAAGCCGTTATGGCTACAACCATAAATTTCAGAACTGGCTCTGATCTAACTTTATCCCAAGCTCCTCTAAGTGTCAGCAAACCATTGACCATACCGCCCCAAGACGGTGCTAGCAACATTACTGAGAATGCAGTACCCAATACTTGAGCCCATTCTGGAAGTGAGGTATAAAGTAAGTGGTGAGGACCCGCCCACATATAAAGGAAAATCAAGGACCAAAAGTGGACAATCGATAGCTTATAGGAATAAATTGGTCTATTTGCCGCCTTTGGAAGGAAATAGTACATCAAGCCTAAGAATGGTGTGGTTAAGAAAAACGCAACAGCATTATGTCCGTACCACCACTGAACCAACGCATCCTGAACCCCTGCATAAGCAGAATAACTCTTGAAGAAGGTTACCGGAAGTGCAAATGAATTCACGATATGAAGCACTGCCACCGTCACAAAAGATGCCATGTAAAACCAGATCGCCACGTACATATGCCGCTCTCTTCGTTTGATCAAAGCGCCAATCATATTCGCTCCAAATGCAACCCACACCACAGCGATAGCGATATCAATCGGCCACTCAAGTTCCGCATATTCCTTAGAGCTTGTCAAACCAAGAGGCAACGTGATCGCCGCTGCAAGAATGATTAATTGCCAACCCCAGAAGTGAAACCAGCTGAGAGCTTTGCTCCACATTGGGGTTTTGAGCAGTCGGGGCATGGAGTAATAGATTCCGGCAAAGATGGCGTTACCCACAAATGCGAAGATGACCGCGTTAGTATGGAGCGGACGGATTCGTCCAAAAGTAGTGTAGGGATTACCCATGTTGGCTTCTGGCAGGAATAACTGTGTAGCAGCTATAACCCCTACCAGCATCCCTACGATACCCCAGATAATCGTTGCGGCTCCGAAATACTTAACAATCTTATTGTCGTAGTAGAACCTTTCCAGCGTAGTATTATTCATTGGAATTGGATTTGATTGATTGATTTTTGTTGGATTTTTTGGGCTTATTTTCAAATAGAATTCGAACCGAAGGCGTATAGTTATCATCAAACTGCCCTCCTTTCATTGCTCTGAAAAACAAGTAGAGAAAGGTGCTAGCAAGCAAAAGGCTGATGCCTATCAAAAGAAATATCACTTCCATATCAGGTTGTTTTTTGAATTAAAAGACCCTTTCGGTAAGCAAGTAGATTGGTAGCCAAGGTGGTAAATATCACGACCGAGATGCTACTCAATGGCATGAGAATCGCACAGACTACTGGACTAAGAAGTCCATTTACTGCAAGGGAAATTCCAACAATATTGTACAGAAAGCTGAGCACAAAACTGGCCTTGATGATATCCCGACTGCTTTTAGCAAAACTTAAAAAGGCTGGAATTTTCTGAAAAGACGATGCATCCAAGATCGCATCACTGGCAGGCGAGAAATGACTAACCTGATCAGAAATAGCAATGCCCACCGTACTTTCTTGAAGTGCTCCGGCGTCATTCAATCCATCGCCAACCATCAAAGTCTGACTGGTCAGATTTAATTTTTTGAGATAGGAAAGTTTATCCTGCGGGTTTTGATTGAAATTGAATTCAATATTTTCCCCAAGCTGTTTAGTTAATGCTTCCTGCTCATGCGCATGATCTCCGGAAAGCACATGGAGCTCATAGCTATCCGACAGCTCTGAAGTGAGCTGAGTCACTCCATCCCGCAATCCAGACTCTATATGGAAATACCCTATTTCAAGGCCTTGGATCGTCAGGAAAACAAGATTTCCTGTAGGATTTGTTGGTGGGTTTTTGAAGCCTGTAAACTCTGGATTACCTAGTCTGACCACCTGCCCGATATAGAAAACTTCAATTCCTTCACCTTTAATTTCAAAGATTTCAGTAATTGGAATTGGCATAATAGCTCCTAACCAATAATTGATTCGATTACTTAGCGGATGAGTGGAATACGATACCATTGATTTAACCAAACCTTTGGTTTCCTCTGAAAGTGGAATTCCATGATAACTTACCTTCGCATGTTTGGGGTCAGTTAAGGTTCCTGTTTTGTCAAAAACGATCGCATCGATCAAAGCCATTC
Source organism: Algoriphagus sp. (assembly GCA_017858365.1). Classification (GTDB taxonomy): domain Bacteria; phylum Bacteroidota; class Bacteroidia; order Cytophagales; family Cyclobacteriaceae; genus Algoriphagus. The sequence continues at coordinate 6,174 of JAFMBQ010000165.1, forward strand.
GCTCGACTACACTGGCATTTTTTAGGTAAAATTTATTTTTCCCAAAGATCCGAAGGGTATTTCCCAAGGTAAATGGGGTGGACATCGCTAAAGCACAGGGACAGGCCACGATCAATACAGAAGCAAATACTTTTACCGCAAGTGATAGATCTGAAAATGACCAAAATAAAAAACTACCAAAAGCGCTCGCCAAAACCATCCAGGTAAATACACCACTAATCTTAGCCGAAAGTGGCTCAAGCAATTGACTTTTATCGGTCTCGAAGGTTTCATGATTCCACAGATCCGTCAAGTATCCTTGCGAAGGTAATTTCTGAATAGTTAAAAAAACTGGAGCCCCCTTTTGCCTTCCTCCTGCATAAATTACAGCGCCTTTTTTGATAGAAACAGGGACCTCCTCTCCAGTCACAAAACTATAGTCAATACTGGCCTGATCGCTCAATAGAATTGAATCTGCAGGAACCAATTCTTCATTTCTAACCTGAATCACGTCACCCACTTCCAACTTGGAAATCGGAACTACCAACTCTTGATTTTTAACCATCTTGGTGACAGCTATGGGGAAATAAGACTTGTAGTCACGATCAAATTCCAAGGTGGCAAAAGTCTTTTGCTGGTAAAGTTTCCCGAGAAGCAAAAAAAATAGCAGACCTCCCAAGCTATCGAAATAGCCTGTTTGATTCATTCCCACCACTTCCCAAAGCGAATAGAAAAAGAGTGCTAAGATGCCCAAAACGATTGGCACATCCATATTGATTCGGCGTTGTTTTAGCGAATTAAAGGCAGATCTATAGTAGCCACTGGCTGAATAAAAAACCACAGGTAGCGCAAGCACTAGGTTCAGATAATTAAAGAGACCTCTAAAATTCTTGTCTAGAAATTGGACCTCAGAAAAGTATTCCGGAATACTGAAAAGCATCATATTCCCGAAACAGAAACCTGCAACAGCAAGTCGAAGAATCAATCCTTTGTCAACAGTCTTAGCTTTTTTCTCCTCAAGATTAGAAAGATTAATTTTTGGTTCGTAACCGATCGCGGAAAGAAGATTAACCAATTCTTTGAGGGAAATTTTATCCTGCTGAAATTTGATTTGAACCTGCTTTTTAAGGAAATCAACCCGGCTGAAGACAACACCGGAAAGGATTTGATACAAATTTTCCAGCAACCAAATACAGGATGCACAATGGATTAACGGGATATAAAAAGTAATATGACTTTCAGTCTCATTCTGAAAATCCACCAATTTAAGTTGAGTTTCTAAATCATCGAGGTAATCAAAGCGGTTTGATAGTCCATTTTTAAGCTTTTGGCTTTCTCCCGGATGATTTTCCAGCTCATAATAAGAACAAAGATTATTTTCAGAAAGGACCTCATAGACCAATTGACAACCCTGGCAACAAAATTCTTTATCGCCTACAATCAGATTATCATTCCCACAATTCTCCCCGCAATGGTAGCATTTGGTGGGCGTTGATAGGAAGTTGGTAGGATTCATTGAGATTTCTTTCTTATAAAATTAAGTGGACTTTGCTCTTAAAAACATGATGAAAATCAGTTAAAACAATGATTTATAAGGCTAGGTAAAAAGATAATCGGTTACTCCACATGGCTCCTTTATAGAAATGGAAAAGCACTTTAGCCAAGTCTGATTGGTAATTTTTGGTCGTCACCAAAAGAGAGCAATCATGCTTAATCGCGTAAGACCAGAAGTCTCCAATTCTTAAGAAATTGAATTTGATAAAGCTCGTCTCTGCTGTGGCCTGAGACACTTGATTGATTAATTCTTGTTCTTCCTTTTGTTTGGATTTTGGAATGAATGAAGGAGAAATAATGGTGGCTTTGCTGTCCTTAATGATATCACCAAAAGAAACTAGAAACTTCCTAATGAGATTGGCAGACTGTAGCGATCCATCGTAGTGAAAAAGCAAATGCTCTGTGGAAAATTCAGGGACGAAAAGTAAAACAGGAGTATTACAAATCTCTTTTTCGAGAGGTTTTGGGATCTCATTTCCATGAAGCCATTCAATTGCCTTATTGAGATTAACGGAAAAAAGAGTGGGCGGTAGGTTTTCAATCTTACCAGCGCATCGATTGGAGTTGGGTTCAAAATCGGCGCAGAATCGCGTAGCGTGAAATTCCATCAGGATTTCATCAGGGATTTCAAACTTGGCCGCTTTAGAAACTTTAAACTCCATTTTCACTTCGATTTTCATCAAAAGTATAAGCTAAAGAGTTCTAAAGAGCTGAGTAATTCCAGACTAGAATATGACATAAGTCAGCTTATCCTGAGCAAATTGATCCCCCAATAATCTAACTAACCTATTTATATAACCACAGATATTGTAGAGCATATTCTAGAAAAAAATCAGGCATAATTATCATGAACTTAACTAGATTTGCCAAATTTATAGTTAAATAAAATGAAGATTCTATTCCCATGGAATGAAAGTTTAAACCTCAATTCACTTAAATTTAAAAATTCTAATGGTACTTGGTTGATTCAAAAGGAACGAGAGTCCATATAACCTCCGTAAGCGATCATTGCTAGTATTCACCTGAATTTTAGATTCAAATTGAAAAAATAATAAGTTTTCAGGATTGGTTTTTGAATCAATGAGGATACGCCTTATTCTTTACTCCGGGCTAATCAGGATTTAGATCGTGGGATTAGCTATTCTGAGTACTAGGCTAAAAATAGAAAATTCTTAAACGCAAAAAAGCCAGCTATAAAGCTGGCTTTTGAATAAATGAGGCGGCGACCTACTCTCC
>JAFMBQ010000166.1 GCA_017858365.1 Algoriphagus sp.
AAGCCAAAAGGAGCATTGACTACGGATAGTTATCTCGAAGCGCTGAAGTCAGGAAGAAGCTTTGCGACAAATGGACCACAAGTAGTCTTCGCGGTTGATGGAAAAGAAGTAGGGGAGGTCATTAGCTTAAAAAGTAAAAAAGTGAATTGGACTTTATCTATCTACTCACCGATCGCTTACGAAACCGTGGAAATATTTGTAAATGGGAAAGTAGTCTGGAGCCAAAAAGCAGAAAACAGCATTGGCGTTAAAACCTATAGTGGATCTATAATTATTCCTGAAGGTGGCTGGGTGACCGCCCGAGTTTCCGGAGGAAAGTCCGAATGGCCGATGATGGACAGTTATCCTTTTGCGGAAACTTCGCCTTTCTGGTTTGGCCAGGTTGGGAGTACTTCGAAAACAACAAAAATTGAGGCTGCAAGAAAGCTGTTGATTGCTTTAAATGTTTCAGAACAACGACTTTTGGCAGGTTATGGAGACAATCCTATTCCCAACCTTTTGGGACATTTTGCCAAGGCCAGAGTAAAGTTGGAGAATATGATCAATGAAACCCAAAAATAAGTTGAGCAATTCTTAATCTAAGCCTATGAGACAAGTTGCAATAGTCCTTTTTCTATTAGCTATGCCTTCCATGTTATTTGGGCAGGAGGCTTGGTTGTCCACACCAGAAAGCATTAATAAATTTCGGGCTCAAGTAGAGGGGATAAAACCAGCTACCTCTCAATTTGATGTTGTGATTGTCGATCAGTCAATTCCGCTGACTGGAAGAGAAATTGACGTGCGAATTTATAAGCCGAAGAGTCCGGGATTAAAACCCACTTTGATCTACGTGCATGGCGCGTGTTGGGTAGCAGGAAGTTTGGACAGTCACGACGAGATTTGCAGGTATTTAGCTGAGAAAAGTGAGGTCACCGTGATTGCAATTGATTATCGATTAGGGCCTGAGCATAAATATCCAGCCGCTCATGATGATGTCTATGAAGTGACGGACTGGTTATGGAATCATGCGGCTGAACTTGGCTTAGATACGGCAAACTTTGCCATTTCGGGAGAAAGTGCCGGAGCTTATTTTGCTGCGGCAACTACATTAAGAGCGAGGGATACTAAAAACAGTCCCAAATTCGCTTTTCAATTACTCGTCTATGCCGCTATCGATGGGGGAGGCTCGTCCTGGTCAGTCTGTAAAGATTTATACTTTGATAATCAGGATCAAGTGAGAAGTGACTATGGTTCGCCGCTTTGGGCTAGAAACCTAACTGGGCTACCGCCAACTTTCAATATCCGAGGAGAATATGAGATTTCAAGAGTTGAAGAAGAGCTTTTTATCCGAAAATTGAATGACGAAGGGGTGCGCACTGAAAGCTTTATGTATGAAGGTGTTGGACATGATGTGACGACTTGGGGTTCAGTCAGAAAAGAAACTCCCGCTCATCTAAAAGCAGTGGAGTATATCAAAGCTGGATTTGAAAAAAAATAGCGATACGCTCAAATTCCCAAAAAGGAATAATACCTGATTGATAGGAAAACAGATTGACTAGTCCTGAATAGTCGTTAAGTTTTAAAAAAGGTGATGTCAATTTTTCACTTTAGAAAATATATTCAAGCATTTTCAAACATACCTTGAAATTGGCCTACCAGTGAATTGATATTTTTTATTAATCTTCGGATTTCACTTTTTCCAGCAAGTACTTAACCTGCTCATCATCTACTTCACCAAAATCTTCATAGAATTGTCCAACCGCTCTAAAATCTGAGGGTGTTATCAAGCATATAACTTCGTCTATAAGAGGGGAATTTTGGAAGTTCTGAATCGTATCAGGTGGAGATACAGGAACTGCAACCACTATTTTACTCGGTTTTTGATCATGTAACATTTCTATTGTGGACAACATGGTATTTCCTGTAGCGATACCATCATCTACCACAATTAGAATTTTATCCTGAAGATTCATTTCCTCTTTGTTTCTGCAGAACTCATGATGGCGCTTTCTGAGGTTTTCTCGGATTTTTTCAGTTTCTGATTCAATGTAATTTTTGGACACATCATTGGCAGCCTCGCTGAGCACTCTACTTTTGAGTGTGACTGCTCCGATAGCATATTCTTTATGATAAGGATGCCCAATTTTTTTAGAGAGTACAATCTCTAGTGGTAGATTAAGGGATTTGGCAATACTATAACCTACAGGTACACCTCCTCTGGGGATGGCCAAGACCACCGCATTTGCATCTTGATATTCCTTTAATCTTTCGGCTAATATTAATGCGGCTTCATTTCTATTCTTAAACTTCATTGCTTTTATTTTATCGGTAAATAAGTATCAAACCAATCAATGGTTAATTTCGCAACTTTCTCAAGTTTTCCGGGTTCTCCGAATAGGTGAGTGGCGCCTTCAACGATTTCTAGCTTTTTAATACAATCCAATTGGTCAAAAGCTTTTTGATTTAATTCAATCACTTCATGATCATCTCCTCCAACGATTAATAGGGTAGGGACTCCTATTTTATTTAGAATAGGCATGGCCATATCCGGTCTTCCTCCCCTGGAGACTACAGTTCCTATCTTCTGACCCAAAGTCACAGCTGCATATAATGCGGAAGCTGCACCCGTACTGGCTCCAAAATATCCTATTGGTAACTTTGCCAGATCTTCTGATTTTATCATATACTCAGTAACCTCAACCAAGCGTCGCGTCAAAAGGTCTATGTTAAATCTATTGTCATAAATTAAATCTTCCTCTTCAGTTAGCAGATCAAATAATAGTGAGGAATACCCAGCCTCTTGTAATAGGTCTGCGACGAAATTATTCCTACTGCTAAGTCTGCTGCTTCCACTTCCGTGACAAAAAATAATGATCCCCTGAGGATTATCAGCTTTTCTTAAAATCCCCTTCAAATCGAGACCTTTTAAGGAAATTACTAGTTCTATTTTAGCGGCGATATTTCCCATGATTGCTACAATAAATTTTCATAAATCAATCTGAATCCAATCAAGCTAAATCAGCCCGAGTGTTTTGTTAAAAATAAGACTTCAGCAGGATAATAAACATGATTTTCATCAACATAAAAGGAAGTAATCCTGTGAATGAATAAGTACAAAAAACAATATGGAAACCAGGTTTTTTGATTTTGAACAAAGAAAAGTGGAAGGGTGGTTTTGAGAAATGATATACCTAAAATCCGTAATAAACTCAAGCTAACTTAAACATGCTGATCGATCAGCACCCTATTTCCATCTGGATCGGTGACCATCAAAGACGCCGGACCTAGGCTGGATTCATCGGCCTCGCTTTCCAGCTTGATCCCAGCGGATTTGATCGATTTTTGGATTGCTCGTACATCGTCAAAGTTTTCAACAGCTTGTGCATTTTCATCCCAACCTGGATTGAAGGTGAGTATGTTTCCTTCAAACATCCCTTGGAAAAGACCCACAAGAGCATTGCCATTTTTCATGATGAGATAGTTCATTTCTTCACCTCCAGCAAATTTGCTGAAGCCTAAGTTTTCGTAGAATGTTCTGGAAACCTTCAGGTCCTTGACCGAAAGGGAAATTGAAAATGCGCCGAGTTTCATAGGAGTTAAGATTTATGATTTTAGATATAAGTTTTTATCAATCGATACGAAATTCAAATTTTCCACCTTCCTACTTCCCAACCTCCAACTTCCAACCTCACAGTTCCAAACCCCCTACTTCCTCAAGGTCTCCAAATAACTCACCAAGTCCACCAATTCGGTTTCACTAAGTGGGAATTTTGGCATGAGCGATTCATTCAATTGAGTGACTGATTCGATAGCTGAAAGCTTGTAGATCGTTTGTTCCCCGCTGCCGACTAGTTTCACGATCAGATCAATTTCCGTTTTGGAATTAACGATACACTGAATTTCCTTTCCGTCTTTGAATTTGACGAGTTGAGTTTCGTAGCCAAAGCCCATGCCTTCGGATGGATTTAAGATGGAATTATATAGCGCTTCTTTGGATAGCTTATCACCGATCAAGGTTAATCCCGGTCCAAAGTCAATTCCTTCATTTCCGATTTTATGACAAGCCAAGCAATAGCCTTGAGCGATGGTTTTTCCTTTTTCTATGCTACCTGATTTGCTCAGGAGGGAAGCCACATTTACTTCTGGACCAGCACTAGTTCCGAATTTGGCAGTGGCGGCAGCACGAATCTCTGAGTTCCAAGTGGACATCAATAGCTTCTGGGCAATAGGCATCATATCGGCTGGAATCTGATTTTTGTTTTCCATTTCCCAGAGGTAGCCTTCAGAATTATAGCCTTTCATGGCTTGGGTAGCGGCTTCCCGAACAGCAAGGCTTCGCTTAGTATCTGTGAAGACAGTTGCTAAGCTTTTTGCCATGTCCACATTGTCTACTGTTCCAAATTTCTCAATTGCTTGGATCGCTTTAGATTCATCCGAATTGGAAAAATAGCCTGGTATTTCAGCTACTCCATAGAGTCCAATGTAAGTTTTGGCAGCAGTCTGGGAAATGGGTTCATCAGGTGAATCCAAAACCAAGGCAAGCAAACGAGCCTTTTGCTCTTTCAAGCCATATTTGCTGACAATCTCTAGGAAATCCTGATCGTCTCTGATGTCACCTGCTTTTTGCGAAGCCAAAGCTAAAATCTCTCGATCCGGAGACTCAGAATCGAATGCCAACTGGCGAAGGGCTATAATTTGCTCTTCCGGAGAACTCGTTTTGAGAAGGGATTTCAAAATCAGATTTTTTGCTTCTTTGTCTTGAAAATCCAATGCACGATAATATCTCAGGTTTGCCGGTGACTTTTTTACTTTGATTAATTCGCCTAAAAGTGTGGCTGTATTGGCACTTCTAGATCGCCAAACCAAGTCGGTAGCCTCTTGACTTTCGGTCCAACCTGTTCCTATTTTTTCTAAATACTTTGGCAAGTAACTGTCCCAAAAGCCCTCAGCCGCAATACCAAGTGCCTCCAAATACCAGCGATCTCCAGCCTGATAATTTTCAGCTAATTTTTCCCAAACGGCAGGCATTTCGATATATCGAATCGCTAAAGCTACTTCTCTCCTGACTTGCGGAGATTCGTCATTGGCTAATGGCAAGAGAAAATCTTCCTGATTGGTTTTGTTGATTCGAGAAGCTCTTACAGCAGCTACACGGATATCTTGATTTTCATCTTTGGCGGCGGCTGCAATATATTCTTGGCCATTTGGAAGCTTTGTCAAAAGCCAAAATGCCCGAGCTTTCATTCTCGAATCATCACCAGCATATAGTTGCTTTAATTCAGCCTCAGCTTTTGTACCCATTTCCTTCAATGCCATATAAGCTTTGAAGTGAGTCGCACGATTTGGGTTTTGAAGTAATTTGATCAAAGATTCAACGCTGGAATAATCCGGCTTTTCCATTTTATACTTCACGCCCTTTGGCGCGAGTCGATAGACACGGCCTTTGTCCTGATCACCCATGGCATGTCCTCCCACTCCCGGATCGTACCAGTCCGAAACGAAAATCGATCCATCCGGCGCCACAGTCACATCAGAAGGTCTAAACCAATTATCCCGCTTATTCCCATCCATGAGGTTGATGATCTCAGCAGTGAATCCCGCTGCAGATTCCTTGACCGGGTATGCTCGGATGATATTCGGTCCAGCATCGGCATGGATTACCTGATTTTGATATTCTTTGGGTAAAAGCTTTCCCTCGTACACCAAGATTCCGGTAGGGGAGCCCGCATAGGTTTGCAATAGATTTGGTACCACGCCTGGATCATTCAAATGCCAATGCCGAAGGGGAATGGAGTCTTCCATGTTGATTCTTCGAGTTCTCCAATCGGTTCGGGTCATTTCGTCTTTGAAGCCATAATTCCCATAATCCATGACGTAATTAATTCGAGTTCCTCGATTACCATCATCGTCATTATCTGATTGCCACATTCGCCCGTAGCTATCTACTGCGACTTCATAGTTGTTTCGGAAGTTCCAACCTAAGATCTCAACATTACTTCCATCAGGATCCATTCGGAATACCATTCCTTCCTGATAGGTTGGCGTTTCATTGGTAATCGGTCTCCCGATCGGATCGATGATTGGGTTTCCCTCCGCATCGCGAAGTCCCTCACCGGCATTCCCATAGTTGAAATATAATTTCCCGTCGGGTGCAAAAGTCACCGCATGCATTCCATGATCATGCTGCTCTCCACCTACCCCAGAGAAAAGTATCTCTTTCTTTTCAGGAATATCATCTCCATTCGCATCAGTAAATACATAGACATAAGGACTGACGGATACATAGACTTTATCACCCAAGACGGCAATCCCTAAAGCAGCATTGATGTCATTTCCTTGGTAGAAAACCTTGGAAGTATCTGCTACACCATCCCCATCGGTGTCTTCCATGATTAGGATTCGATCGCCCTCGGCTTTGGTAGGATTATTTGGATTGAGTTTGGTTCGGTAGTTATAAGCTTCGGCAATCCAGACTCGACCGCGATCATCCACATCCATATTGGTGGGATTGGTCATCATGGGTTCGGATGCAAAAAGTGTCAGTTCTAGTCGCTCATCGGAAACTTCGATACCATCTACAGCAAACTCCATAGAGCGCTTTTGTTCGTCGCTGAGTTGGGCGTATTCTTCGTCAGTCAGTTTGGGTTTGGACTCGGTGCAGGCAAAAAGTGAGCATAATACCAGCGCAAGGATTACTGAATGTCTTTTCATAGGGGAATAGGTTTTTTGGGTTGGGGAGATTGATATCTACCTGAACACCAAAATATTCCTTTATCGGGGGATAAGCAAGGATAGATGCTTGGCTTTTTAAACTCCCCCTTGCCCCCTTTGGAAAGGGGGAGTTTGACCCGAGTAGAATTGATTGTTGACTACGAAGGGAATTTTTTTATGAAATAGATCATTGCGCTTTCTCGATTCAAAGATTGAGGATCCGAAAATGCGATTCCCCCTTGTCAAGGGGGTCAGGGGGATTTCTCTACTATTCCTGAACCGGAAAAACCGAACGATCGATTCCCGGAATCACATTCATTGCATTTTTATAATACACTTTTCGAAGCACTGAATCCGGAAGTCCTAAACCATACATTTTCCAATTTGCATGACGCTTTCGGTAATAGTCAAAATATTCATCCTCGGTCTCCAACACTCGGAAATAGGTAAAATACTCTTCCATCTTATAAGTGTCTTTGCCAAAAAGAATCCGATCCTGATATTGGATGAAGAAATCACGTGCAGCTTTTGGCTGTCGCCCTAATTCTGCCAAAACGGCTCCAATTTCGGTGTACATATTTGGGAATTCATCCATGAGTTCACCAAGTTTCTTCAGGTCATTTCCATACCAACCCAAATGGGCATTGATAAATTTGGTTTTGGGATGCTTTCTAAAAACGGCATGCTGCTCTGCCATAATCGAATCAAAGGAGGGAAGCTTATCTGGGTTTCGATAGCGACTCGGGTACTGTTTCAGCTCCAACCAACGCTCGTTTTTTTTATCCTTTGGCATCCAAAAGGAGGCTGGCTCTCCCGAATGGATCAATACCGGAATTCCTAATTCCCCACATTTGTCCCAGATCGGATCGAGACGAGGGTCATTGACAGGGATACGATTTCCATCATTATCCTGATCATTTAGCCCTAGTTCTTTGTAGACTTTCAGGCCTTTTACCCCTTGCTTTACGCCCTCTTCCAGCATAGCTAAAGGTTCCTCGGGCCATCCCGGATCATCGAGGTTTTCGAAATTCAGATTGAGGGAAACTACAAACCGCTCAGGATAATTCTCGGCTACATTATCCAGTGACCATTCCAGGATTTTTCCTCGAAAGCCACTTAAATTCACCATCACGCCCATATTCAGCGAATCCATTTCTTCCACCAAATCATCTAAATCCTGCACAGGCATAATCCATTGGTGATTATGAACATCGATAAATGGATATTTTGATTTAGTAAGAGGGTGCTCGGGTACGACCAAGGTCGATACGGGATCATATTCTTCCACATCCATCACGTTGAGGCGGTACTGTATAAGCCCGATGATCCAATAAGTAATACCAAGAAAAATGAGTACCCCTATTGGCAGGAGTACCCATTTTTTCGCTGAAAAAGCCATTTAAATAAGGTTATTGAACGCTAATTGGAACTGCCACCAAGGTGGTGTCCCAAGCGATATTCATTAATATCTCAGAATTAGATTCCTCAAAATTGATCGTGAATAGTTCTACTTCAGTTGGGCTTGAGGACACTGGCACATTTACTTTTACTACATCCTTGGTGTAGTCAGGTTCTTGAACTCCCAAGAAAACTCCCAATTCTGAATTGAGCGTAATTTCGAATGAAGTTTCACCGGGTACTGCATACATCCGGTAGGTTCCTGCGGCTACTGCTTGGCCTGCAAAATTGACATCTTTGCTGAATGTGATCTCCGTGGCAGCATTGGCACCTAATCTCCAATAAGTACCATAAGGTTGCAAAGCACCTGAAGCCTCATCTCCAAAGATTACTCTACCTTTTTTAGAAGGTTGGGAGTAGTTCACCGTGATATCCAACCCCTGTGCGGAGAAGTTTGTGGTAGTAGGAGGGCTTGCAGGAAATAAAATTCCGTAACCAAAGAAAGCGATTATAGCCAAAAATATGACTCCGATTCCAATTCCGATTTTCTTGAGCATAATATTAAGGTTTGTAAATTAATGTGGTTTAAGTTTTATAAAAGTAGGAAAAAACTTTTGCTCCTTATTGGTTTTACGCTGCAAGATGAATTTAAGACTCCGAGCTGGATTTCCGATGACCTATGGGCCATGATAGAAGCAGGCAAGCAGGATTTGGAATAAGATATTTGGGATATAGTTTTGCGAAATTGTCTCCGCACGAAAACGAAATGTAATAGCACTAATTTTTTACCTCCTAATTTCGTAATCTCTATTTTGTACGATGGTCAGACATCCTAAATCGCACATCTTATTTG
>JAFMBQ010000167.1 GCA_017858365.1 Algoriphagus sp.
ATTTTTACCGCACATCGGGTAAAATATTACCTACGATTAGCTATATATCTTAGTATTTTCTTAATAGGAAAAAGTATTTATCGGTTTTGAATCTATAGGATTTAATATAATATAGACATAGTTCAAATTTACCCTTTAGTATGTTTAGTTTATCAGCCTTTAAAGCTTCTTTGGTAAGGACAGTGATTTAACAATCGGCATCCTACTCTTTTTTCCTAGCGCCGGAAATGGATAGGATTTCAGACTAATTTCAAGTCGCTTTCGGGAGAGATCTACTTCTGTCTCTGCCTGATGATTATCAGAAATAACTTTTCCAGATCTTTGCTGGTTCCTCTGCGGGCTGGCTAAAATACAATGAGCTTACCTGATGAAGGTCAGGATCTACGAAGGCCCCAAATGCAGTTATATTGCTTGTTATTTCAAAAACCTTCTTTTCTATAGGAAAGGTGTGTCATACTATTGACTGCTTCATCTAAAGCGATGGCCTCAAAGTTGGTGTATTGTTTTCTGTCTGGCTTTGCCAATTTAGACACGATGTTTTTTAGAGATGATAGGTCCAGGTAATCGGCTCCCTACTTAATTTGATTGCTTCAATTTCTCCATTCAAGCGAATTCATATAATTCTCCAACGAAGAATCTATTGAATGATTATTAAAAAAAGAGGTGAACCAATTGAAATAGAAAGAGTTAAAAAAGATATGAAACCGATATTTATTTTAATTTTTATCCTGATTTCCATGCCTTCTTCCAAAAAAGAATTGAGTGATTTTAAATGGGAAAATCGCTTAATCGTCACGTTCGACATTCCGTTAGAAGGCTTAGATTCTATAGTTACGTCTGAATTTAAGGATCGTAAATTGTTGTTTTTTGCTTTTGAATCTGAAAACCTAAAATATTCAAACTTCGAGGGGGAAATTGATCAAATCGATTTTTTGAAACTAAGCAAAAACTATCCCGAGTTCTATTTTTTGATTGGTCTAGATGGAGGGGTAAAATCCTATGGGGTAAAAGAGGACTTCTCAATTAGCAAATTAATAAAGCAGATTGACTCCATGCCTATGCGACAATCTGAGATCAGGAAGAAAGACAACAGGAATTACTGATTTGAGAAGAAAATAGATCAAAAATCATTGAAAAATACCCAATACTGGGTATTTTTTTTGCCTTTTTGCCTCACTACCTTCGGACATACCTAAACAAAGTGTCGAATGAAATTCTTTTACCTAGCTTCGGAACCTAATTCAGAGGGCAAATTTGAAATCCATGAAAGGGACTGCGAATTGATTCCTAGTCCTTATGTTCGGGATTACCTTGGACCATTTAATTCTGGCAATGAAGCACTCTCAAAAGCCCTCAATACTAAATCTAATTCTGTTCTCTGTGAGAAATGCAGTTCTGCCAGCAATGTCTATCATTTTAATAGTTTCAAATTAGAAAATGGGTAGCCAGTAATAGCCTTTTTTAAAAGGGTTATTACTTATTTTTCGTCCGATCCATTATTCTCTAAAACACTTGGTATTTTCCATCTTACAGCACCGACCGTTCGACTGCTAGCCAAATCAATTGCTTTTGATGACCTTCTTTTCTCATAGATCATCGCAAATGTCATAATCAGACTAGTTCCGATAATTACAAAGAGCAAAATCCCAGGCTCAAAGCTGGCAATCTGCGCCTCTGCCGGTATGCCGTAGAAAAGTAGTACCGTGATTAAGCCTCTTGGCGCAATGAATACCTGTGGGATGATGTCCTTTCCCTCAAATATCAAAAGGAGTACAAAACGAATCGCATAGATAGATCCAATCAGCAGGGAACTGATTAGGGCCACTTGCCAATCAAAGACTGAAGTAATAGCGATCGTCAATCCAAAAATGACAAAAAACAAAGTGCGTACAACGAATGCTGTTTCTGCCGTAATAGTATGAAGCTCGTGATAGATTTGATGCGCTTTTTCAAAGTTTAGCCATTTGGAGATTCGGCCCTGAAAAAACAACTTCATATTAGCGATGACCAATCCGAAAATCAAAATGATGATCAACGAAGAAAGATGCATTTTTTTACCTAATGCGTAGAGCAGAAGTAAAACTGCGATCAATAAAAATAGCTTCACTTGGCTTTTAATGTTCTGAAAAATCAAAATGATCGCATAGCTCGCAATGAGTGAAATAGCTACAGTCAGAAGAAAATTTCCGCCAAACCCAACCAATCCCGAGTCTTCTGCAGGATTGAGCTTCCCCGTCAAAAAGTAGAAAAGCATAATTCCTAGAATATCCGAAAAGGTACTTTCATAGATATGAAACTCTTTTTTCTTCTTTTTCAAACCTGAAACACTTGGAATAATAATCGCGCTGGAGAGAATAGAAAGCGGTGTAGCATAAAGCCAAGCGGACTGCATGGTCATTTCTGGAATATAATAATAGAGAATACTTGCAGCTGCCCAAGTGGAGGCCATCAGACCGATGAGTGCAATAGCCATCGATTTCAGTATCGGGAAAAGTTTTTCGCGCTTCAATTCGAGTTCTAGGGCCGCTTCCAATACGATCATTATCAAACCCACTATCCCCAATACCTCGAGAATGGGGAAGAAATCCACGACTTCAGAGGTAAAATACTTCAGGACATACTGGAGCCCTAAACCCAACGCTATCAGCATCAATACTGCCGGAACATTGGTCTTTTTCGAAAGGCCGTTGAAAAGGAAGGATAAAATAATAATCACCGAAAACTCAATGATCAGGTTGTAGGAAGATATGATTTCCATTAGTTATCGAATTTTTCAGTTTGATTAGTCAAGATTTCCTTCGCATGAAGGAAATTGATAAAGTCATCATTTTGAGTCCCTTTGACTAAAGTGTAATGAAGTAAATAGGTGTTGATTTGATCTAAGCTTTTCAGATTGGGAGCCTGCCCTAATGCAACTACGGGGTGACTGAAAATCAAGTCCAAGATGTATTCTCGTTTCAATGGAGTTTTGAGATAGATCGCTCGCTGCTGCACATTGGTCTGATTTGAGATCAGCGTAAATCCAACTCGATCAAAAGAGCTGTACCAAACCCAGCGCTCGCCTTGATCTGTGCCCAATACCATTCCTAAAGTTGCGATTCGGTTGATTCTGCCTCTAATTTTACCAGCTTGAACCAGCGTGCCTGCTACCACCATAGGACTGGCTCTGATAAACAGTCCGGAGATATAATTCCGCATAGGGTTGAAGAAAAATGCGCCTAAAATCAAAGCTAACAGGCCGTTTGTGATAGGATCCAAGCTGATAAATCCTCCAAGTATAATCAACCAACCTGATGGCTTGTAAAACAGTCTAACTTTCCTGATCAGTGTGAAATAGTAATCATTGATCCGACGTTTTTTCAGTTGCTTCAAAATCAGGAAAATACACAAAGACAGGATGAGGTAAATCGCAAATACGATTAGAATCAAAGTCAGAAGATCGTTCCAATTGTTCATTATAAAAGCCGATTAGGCAAGTAATTCACGGTATTTAAGAATAGAATAAATATCCTGCCTCACAGTATTTTTCACGATCAAAGCCCCTCCAGCCTCTCTGTCCAGAATACCAATATTCAGCATTTTTCGGATGGCAGGTTTGAATTCCAGCTCAAATCGATCTGTAAAGAGATTTTTTAACTCCAGATCAGTACTATGCCCAAATAGCAGGCAATTCTTTAGGATTAACAGTTCAGAGGTGCTAAGAAAATCATTTAGGTGTGTCTCTTTTTCAGTAAATCGAATAGATGCATCAGGCTCGATATCAGTGCAGAAAATCCAAGCCTGTAATACCGCACCGATATTGTAATCATATTTTTTACTGAGCCAGCTTATTTTTTTTCGTAGATCTACCTCCTTCATTGGCACTCCCTCTTTTTCAAAAATCGGTCTATGTGAAGCGCCATGACGAAGCATCACGGCTTTATAGATTTCCTCGATTGAGGCAGTATTGATATCCATGAGATTGGTGAACCCAAGGGAAAAAGGAATGCGTGTATCTAAATGAATCCGAAGAGAGTTGGAGATCCCGATGATCACAAAAGCTTTTGAGGCATTTGAGGTAATAAAATCTACCAAAGCAAGCGCATTTGAGATCAACGAATTTGTGGAGTCTCGCCACAGGTGGAGGTCATCAATGACTAAAATAGGCTTTGAATTACTGATTGATCGCTTGATGAAGGTGAAAGCCTCTCCGAGATTTTTACTTGTTTTATATTTTCGACCTTCTATGGTCAAATCAGAATCAGGTTTAAGGAAATGAACTTCGTTTGACTGAAATAAATGTGTTCCAAATTCCAATAAGGTTGATTTCCCGCTCAAAGGATCTCCCACTACTGCCAAAGATCGATTTTGCCCTCTGTTCCAGTAGTTGACAATTTTCTCCAGCTCGGACTCATGGTTCGTCCGCTTAACCAAGAAGAGATCTCCAATGAAATTTTTATTCAAGAAAAGTGAATGGTAGTGATCAGGCGTCTCTTTTCCATTTCGGGTTTCGAGAATTTCTAGTGCTGTTTCCAGCTTTTGATGTGGAGATTTTTCTTTGACCTCTTTGACTTGTCTGCCTAAGTCTTCAAAAATTTGTTTGGCTAAATGAGTTAGTTTTCCAAAACTCCCGGGATCACTTCCTGTAAAGCGTGCAAAGTTAGTTTGTAAAGGGACCTTGAGATATTCTTCCTCTTTATAGATCTCTGTCACCTTGAATTTGGTGGCTAATTGACGATCAATATGGCTAACCATTTCCTTACTCTTGGTGATGGTATCCTCTTGCTCTGATACGATCTTACTTAGGGAGGCTATTTCCCCATGAAATCCAGGAAGGCTTTGTGTTTTTTGAGCCACAAGAAGACTATTTTTTATTTGTGAGGCTACATTGATTAGATGCGAAAAAGTAGCTTCCTCATTGTCCCAAAGATCAACCAGGTAGGGCAAGATTTCATAGTCCAACCATTTTTGGACGGATTTTCTAATATCTATTTTCCGATGGATCAAATACCCTTCTTTGGCGGCTATAGGGATTGTCAATAAGGGTAATTTATTGACCAAATCTTCAAGGGATCGCATACTTGTCTCCGAGCGGATGTCCTGTCCAATTGCTAGATTCACTAGCTCCTCAAATCCACGAATTACGTTAGCTAGCTCTTCTTTTTCTTCCAAATTTTTCAATTCCTCCAGGGATTTTTTGGCTTTTTTGGCGAAAAATTCATTCAAAGCCAGCACATCCCCGCGCATCTGAATTACCAGATCTTTAATTTGGAAGTAGTTTATAATCGTTTGGTTCAGTTTATTATCACTCAGATCAATCTCTTTAAACTGCTCAATCAAAGTCAGGAATTGACCCTGATAAAGGCTCCAAGGGTTGAGGAGATGCTTTATCGATTCCAGTTTTCGCTGGAGCACCTCCGTGTTGGAAAGCATCTTTTTGCGTTCTTGCTGAAAATAACTGAAACTTTGTTCAAACTCGGTTGCAAGCAATTCACGACTTTCAGCGAAATGAGTATTGAATGCCTCTTCCGAAATCAATTCCTCAGATTTTCTGAGTTTAGCGATGCATAACTGGAGCATCACATCTCTGCAGAGTAGTCCGAGAGTCTTTATTCGATCAGGATAAGAAAAGTGTAAAAGGTAGATTTCAGGATCTGTTACTATGGCATTTGCTTCAAGGGTCCTAAAGGCTTCTTCACCATCTTTTACATAGATCGAAAGCAGTTTTGGACATTGATCCAAGAGGTATAGATATAACTCTTCAGAATTTGATTTACTCCTAATTTTGGAGTTGAAGTCTTGAAAATTAACTAAAAGTTGATTCACCCAGTCACTTTTTTCGGGAGTCTGAATCACTTTTTCTTCATCGTTTTTGACCATAGCAGGTAAATAGGTACTCAAATAAAATCAAAAACAGCAGTATAAAACTGATTTTCCAGATTCTTTCCGAATAATACTTTTCTGAATTTGACTAAAGAATTTGATTCTTAGTTCCTTGGAGGGGTGATCATGATGTGTGCACGATGCGTGCCCGGATCCATGATCCAAGGCATTCCCGGTCCATAGGCTTTCAGCGGGAGTCCAGTAGATTCTGAAGTGGCCCAAGGAATATAAACGACATAGCGTAGATAGGTGTCTTTGACTTCGCCGGTTTTTGGATTATAATTTTCAGCATCGGCTGTCATGACGAAAAGTGTTGCACCATCATGAGGAAGCTTGAGTTTACCGCTTTTTCCCTCAGCTTCTCTCGCATCAAAAATTTCCTGGAATGATTTTCCAGCCTTTTTTAACTCTCGACCCCGCTCCATAAATGGCTCTGCGCTGGAGTTATAGCAAGCGACGCTAAAGTCTTTTCCATTTGGATCATTTGTGATACAGATCATATCATTAGTTCCCTTTCGGAGGACGGTCCATTCACCTTTGGCAGTATAACCGTAGACCATTGCACCCTCCTTTTTTTCATCTGGAGCTGCCATTAAAGCAGTTTTGATTTGAATAGCGGAGGATGGTATTTCTTGAGCAAATACTGGAATTGCAAGAAAAAAGAGGATCGAGTAAGTGAGGATATTTTTCATAGCTGTGGGTTTTGAATACTTTAATTTAATGCTTTTCGATTAAAGTAGCGCGTTTTTCAGATCAGCACATCTGGGATATAAGCTTCCACTTCCTCATTGATCATTTGTAAAAGCTCATCCTGGAGTCCTTTACCAAGGGTTTTGAAATGAAAACAGCTTTTGCATTTGAGGCATTTTCTCATTTCTGGAAAAATCCAATCGAATTTGGCGGGAGGTGGATAAATCGGGGAAAAGTAAAGTCTAAGATCCTTCGGTTTTGGAATTAAAGAAGCAAAATAATGACCTGTGACTTTCTTAATTTATCGAATTACCCCCTTATTTTCTGCGACTTCGAAAAGCAATGGTTCATTTTTACTAACCTATAGTGGAGGACAATGAATGGTTAAGCTTTGAGCCATAAACTCATGCATTTGAGTTACCATGTGCGATTGAGTGGTTTGATACCTAATTAGCCAATTTTTTTTCCAATCAAGGCTTAGATTGTCGCGCTCCGTTTTTTAAAAAATCCCGAAACTCATCTGTGTTAAAATTACTCATCCCTTCTTGGTAAAAAATGATTTTTCCGGTTGGACTGACTACCAAAGTGGTGGGAATAGAACTACTCTGAAGTGAGGAATTTAGTCCAAAACTCGCATGAGCAGTAGGGAATGACCAGCTTTTCCCTTCTAGAAATTTGCGGCTTTTTTCAATATCATTATCTAATCCTACTAAAAGGAACTCAATAGTTGGTTCATTTTCTAGAGACTTGTACAATTCAGAAATATGGGGCATCTCTGCCCGACAAGGTCCACACCAAGAAGCCCAAAGGTTAATAAAAAGTGTTTTTCCTTTGTAAGATTCTAAGTCTATTTCCCTTCCTTCGAAATCTAAAAATCGACCTTGGTAGTCAAAATCAACCTCGGTGAGGTCAACTCGCTCCAATTTTGGTGTGATCAATCCAGTAGACAAAAAGACAGATTGAATTGCCCCTTGGATCACAGGAAGCAAGCCGGTGAAATACAATAAGGCTAACAGGCTAAGAATTAAGCCCCATGATTTAATTTCTTTTTTCCAATCTATTTTCATCTGTGATTTATGATTTACAAGGTTAAAAGCGAATTTTTTAGGTTTCCTTCGAACCTCGAAAGATTCGCTTTCAAGGAGGATCTTCCAATTTTTACTAGCACAAATTTACCCTCACATTTTCAAAGCCTTAGTGACAGGAAGCACATTTATCATTTTTCGATTAAAAAGGAGCCCTAACTTGCAGATCAATTTCACACTTTAGTACCCATGAATTACGAGTTACAGATTGCCCAAGAATTACAGATTCGCCCAAATCAAGTCAAAGCTACACTAGAATTATTGGATGGTGGAGGCACAGTTCCTTTTATCTCGCGCTATCGGAAGGAAGCTACCGGGGAGTTGGATGAAGTGCAAGTGGCCGCAATTCGGGACAGGGTGGAGCAGCTTAGAGACTTGGACAAGCGTAAGGAGGCAATTCTCAAATCAATTCAGGAGCAAGGGAAATTAACTCCAGAATTGGAACAGAAAGTGAAGTCCGCCGAGACAATGTCAAAGCTGGAAGATATTTATATGCCTTATAAACCGAAGCGCCGCACCAAAGGAATGATTGGGCGTGAGAAGGGTCTTGAACCTTTGGCAGAATTAATTTTTTCTCAAAAATCCATCAATTTAGAAAATGAAGCAGGCAACTATCTGGATTCCGAAAAGGGAGTAAATTCAACAGAGGAGGCACTGCAAGGGGCTCGGGATATTATTGCTGAATGGGTGAATGAAAATGCTGAAATCCGTGAAAAAATGCGAAAATTATTCCTTAACGAGGGGAGTTTTTCATCGAGAGTTATCCCCGGAAAAGAGGCAGAGGCTATCAAATACAAGGATTATTTCGAATGGTCTGAGCCGATCAGAACTGCTCCTTCGCATCGAGTTCTTGCCATGCGAAGAGGGGAGAAGGAGCTTTTCCTGATGTTGGATACTTTACCAGATGAGGCTTCAGCACTTTATATTATTGAAAAAGAATTTCTTGCGGATGCTTCAAATTCCTCGGTGGAGCAGATGAAACTGGCGATTAAGGATTCGTATAAAAGATTACTGAAGCCAAGCATGGAAACGGAAGTTCGACTCCTGACCAAAAAGAAAGCCGACGAGGAAGCGATTAAAGTTTTCACAGAAAATCTAAAGCAACTTTTGCTGGGAGCTCCTTTAGGAGAAAAGTCGGTGATGGCGATTGATCCGGGATTTCGGTCAGGTTGTAAATTAGTCTGCTTAGGTCCTCAGGGACAATTCTTGCACTATGAAGCCATCTTTCCGCATGAGCCGCAACGAAGAGCTGCTGAGGCCGGAATGACTGTAAAAGGACTGGCAGAGAAGTTTGA
>JAFMBQ010000168.1 GCA_017858365.1 Algoriphagus sp.
CGTGCATCCTGATGGCAAAATCGAAAAAACAGAAATGACTTTTGATGAAGAAATATTCGAAGACTTGGCTTCAGACGAGTTTATCCACTGCCCAGCCTTAGAATTTCAAATGCAGCTATCCAAAGCAAACTGATTCAGTCGAGTTCCCCCAGTATTTTTCACTTAAATATCTCTAAAACGCGTCCAATTCAAATTAATCTGCCTGATTATCAACCATAGGGATGTTGGTAGCTTGAAATGCAGAGACTAGAATTGGATTCAATGAATTTTGATATAACTTTGTAGTCTAGCGGCACGACCAGCTCCTGCTAAATCCCCCAGGTCCGGAAGGAAGCAAGGGTAGGTAGTTGAGCGGTGCGATGCCGCTTCTTTTTTGCCTTATTTTTTTTGAAGGCAGCTCTTCTCGGTTTCGATTCCTGATTAATCTTCTAACTTTGTTTTTACTAATCAAACCTAAAACTCTTTGGAATGAGCGTAAACAAAAAGCCGTTTAGGCAGAGTTACTTGCTCCACAGATTTCCTTAACCTTTTAAATTAATCCAAAAGACATGAAATTCTTTATCGATACAGCAAATCTTGATGAAATCCGCGAAGCCTATGAACTAGGCGTTTTAGACGGAGTGACTACCAATCCATCCTTGATGGCCAAAGGAGGCATCAGCGGCGATGAAAAAGTTAAGGCTCATTATAAGTCCATTTGCGATATCGTAGATGACAAAGTAAGTGCCGAAGTGATCGCTACAGATTTTGAAGGAATGGTAAAAGAGGGGCTTGCACTTGCCAAAATCGACGACAAAATCGTAGTAAAAATACCAATAATCAGAGATGGCCTGAAAGCTCTAAAGTACTTTCACAGTGAAGGTATTCGTACCAATTGTACGTTGATTTTCTCTGCAGGTCAAGCACTTTTAGCTGCCAAAGCCGGAGCATCGTATGTTTCTCCTTTTATTGGTCGCTTGGATGATATTTCATATGATGGAATGGAATTGATCGCCCAGATCGTTCACATTTATCAAAATTACAATTACGAAACAGAAGTATTGGCAGCGTCTGTCCGCCACTCAATGCACTTGTTGAAGTGCGCAGAAGTTGGTGCAGATGTGGTCACTTGCCCACTTAAAGTAATCACAGGATTATTGAAACACCCATTGACAGATTCTGGACTTGCTACTTTCCTAGCAGATCACGCCAAAGCTGCAGGCAAATAAAATTGATGAGGCCGGCCTCAACCGGCCTTTTTTACCATTTCTACTATGTATATCATCAAAGTCAAAGGCAAAGCAAAAATCCCGGATTATATTCAGATTCGAGATGAAAACTTTGTTTTAATTGCCTATTTCCGAGCCGATCGTCCTTTGAAAAATATGGAAAAATTTGGCTTGGAGGGCAAGGAAGAAGAATTGGAAGCGTTGATCAAGGGACTTTCTTTCGGAAAATTGCAAAAATTAGAGCTTTAAATACATGGATTTCTCAATACAGCCTGTTTTACAGGTTCACCAAGCCACTATTTTTCAGGGAGTAAATCCCGTCCTTAATAATGTCGATTTCTCAGTAGAACAACATGAGTTTGTATTTCTCATTGGTCGAACAGGAAGCGGCAAAAGTTCGCTACTCAAGACACTCTATGCTGACTTAGAACTGAAAAGTGGAATAGTGGAAGTAGCCGGTTTCGATCTACGGACAATTAAATCTAAAGAAATTCCATTTCTCAGAAGGAAAATTGGAATCATTTTCCAGGATTTTCAACTCTTCAACGATCGAACTGTAGCTGAAAACTTGTCATTTGTGATGAAGGCAACAGGTTGGACTGACAAAGTGAAAATCAAGTCAAGAATGGCAGAAGTACTGATGTTGGTCGACTTGAACAATGCACTAGACAAGATGCCCCACCAACTTTCCGGCGGTGAGCAACAACGTGTAGTTATTGCAAGAGCGCTTTTGAATGAACCCTCAATCCTACTGGCGGATGAGCCAACAGGCAACTTAGATCCAGACGTAGCCGATGGGATTTTCAAGCTTTTCCAAGAAATCAATAAAAAGGGGACCGCGATTTTAATGGCCACACACAATCATGATTTGCTTCGGAAATATCCATATCGTGTATTGAAATGTGAGAACGGAGAGCTATTGGATAGTAAAACGCACGACGTTTCCTTCGGAACTTCTTTCTAATTGGACTATTCTTTGGTCAAAATCAAACATGAGAGATAAATCTGCGTTTTCCAATTTCAAAGAATATAAGTTTATGAAGATGAAACAACTTTCTAAATTAGTTCTAGCAGTTTTATTTACTGGCCTACTCTTTTCTTGTAATAAGAATGAAGAACTCCCTGCAGTAGATCCAACGAGCAATGCTGCAGTAAATAGGTGGATTTTGGATATTATGGATGAGGCCTATTATTGGCTGGGCAATCTAGGAAATCCTATGAGTGAGGATGCAAGTCCTGAGGATTATTTTGAGGCATTATTGTATAGACCCACAGATAGATTTTCAGTTATTTACCCTGATTATCAGGAGCTAATAAATTCACTCAATGGTATTTCCCTAGATGCTGGATATGAATTCATTCTATATAGAGAAAGCTCGACTAGTGACAAAGTTTTTGCAGAAGTATCCTATATCAAAAAGAATAGTCCAGCATCAGTCGTTGATTTGAAGCGAGGAGATCGAATCACAGCAATCAATAACCGAGAATTCACGGTCAATAATTTTAGAGAAATATTAGGACTGACTGAGGCTACATATACACTCAATTATAGTAGATATAGCACTACTGCTAATCAATACCAAGCTAAAACCGATATTAGCCTCACCCCTGTTCAACTTTCTGAAGATCCCAATTTCTTGGATACGATTTACACCATCAATAATCAGAAAATTGGTTATGTGATCTATCACTTCTTCTCACCAGGACCGGGTAACGGAAGTAAGCAATTTGACAATGAAGCTGATGCCATTTTTGCAAAATTTAAAGCAGCAGGCGTCAACAATCTGATAGTAGATTTTAGATATAACGGAGGTGGTTTTGTTTCTTCGGCAGTCAACTTAGCCAGTCTAATTGCGCCAGGAGTTAGAAATACAGATGTGTTCTCCAAAACAAAATACAATTCCTTCATCATGGAGCAAATTCCAGAACTGCGTGATGTAAAAACCACCTTTTTGGCTAAAAACGAAAATTTAGGAAATACACTTTCTGGAAATAGGGTCTATATCCTGACCTCTAATCGGACGGCTTCAGCTTCCGAGTTGATCGTAAATGGCTTAAAGCCTTACATGGATGTATTTTTGATTGGAAACACCACTACCGGGAAAAATGTAGGGTCAATTCCTTTTGAAGATGAGGCTAATCCGGAAAATAAATACGGGATTCTGCCGATTGTCACCCAAAGTTTCAACAGTTTAGACCAATCCGATTACACCACTGGATTCAAACCAAATGTGGAGGCTTTGGAATCAGCCGAACTCCTGTTACCGCTGGGTGATATAAATGAACAATTGCTTCGAAAAGCTCTTGCTCAAATCACCGGAACTGCTCCTTCTGGGCGAATCCTAAAATCAGATCGAAGCGATTTAGGCAGTTCACTAGATCAAAAAATCCGTGCTGGAAGAATGATTGAACCATCAATCATTAAATAACTTCTTCAGGGCTAATGAATAATACAATTTTTGTTTTGATTTTCTCCTGAAAAACACCTCAAGTCGACCTGAAAATTGTTTGATGTTAATCTTAATCAACCATTTTGGATTAATCCTTTAAATAAAGAAGGACTTGGGATAATCCCTTGGTTGTTTTAATGTTACCATAATATTATCTTTTATCGATCGGTCTTTATCTTTCTATAATGCGTTTACCTTTGTCGAAAATACTTAAGGAGTGCTCGAGATAGTTGCCAGTTTTATTTTAATTCTTTCCATCTATTTTTTAGGAAGTCTAGCTCTTGTTCAGGAGGTAATTCGACCAAATAAGCACTTGGTACAAGCCAATAAGCTAGAAAAAGGACAGTGGGTAACCAATTACTCGAAAATCATTCTACTCAGTCTGCTTCTTTCTTTGATCACTACTACTGCAGCCTACTTTATTTTTCTTTGAGGCATAAAAAAGACCGACGTTTTCAAAAACATCGGTCTTTAGAATAGCTTTTCAAAGGAGATTACATCGCCTTTTTCAAATTCTCTTTTGCAAGATTAAAGTTTGGTTCAAGCTGAATCGCCTCCTCAAATGCCAATTTTGCCTCTGCTTTAGAGCCCTGATCCAAATAGATCATCCCTTTTAGGTTCAAGGCAGCCGCTTTCATTCCAATCTCTTGTGTTTCGGTCTGGGAAATTGGAAACCCAATTTTATCATCTGGCTTGGTGTTTTTAGAAAGCATGTTTACAGAATTTAAAGCCTCTTGGTACTTCTTGAGGTTATATTGAATAAATGCAGACTTGTACAAGCTGAAATTATCGCCTGTTAATAAATAAAGTCGCTCAAAGTGAGGTAAAGCTCGATCTAAAGCACCTAACTGCTCCAGAGAAAATGCTGCGATCTCCAAAGAACCAATACTTTTTTCATTCACTTGAAGAATATCTAAAGCAACTAAAGCTGCTGAAGTAGCCATCTCATTTTCAAAGTATAGACTGCCAAGTAATTCTGGATAGCGAAGATCTTCTGGATTTCTGATTATTAAGCTAAATAGCTTGTCTTTTGCAGCCTGAAAGTCATTGTACCGCATTGCTAATTGATAAGCTGATTGATCTTGAATATTCAATACTCTCTTAGTATTGGGATCCAATTTTGGGGCAACCGAATCTGTGGTTTGGGCGAAGGATGTGCTAGCGAAAATCACCAGAATCAGCAGAGATAAAACGTGCTTCATTTTTTATTTGATTGTTTATTTGATTGTTTACTTAGGGGTTATTTACGGGGGTCAACCCCTTCTTTTTGGCGATTTTAATCATCAATTCACGTGCCTCAATTGGATTGTTATGAATTCGACCTTCCAATATAGCTTCTTTAATTTCTTCTTTGATCTCACCTACAATTTTTGAAGGCTCGAGATTGAAAACTTGCATTACCTCTTCGCCAGAAATAGGAGGCTGGAAATTACGCATTTGATCTTTTTCTTCTACTTCCAATAGCTTCTCGTCTACTTTATCGAAATTTTCGAGGTAGCGTTTTACTTTTTTATTATTCTTCGAAGTCACATCTGCCCGACAAAGCTTCATGAGATCATCGATCGCATCCCCAGCATCAAAAAGTAACCTTCTCAAGGCAGAATCAGTCACTTCATCTTTGATTAAAGCTATTGGACGCAAATGAAGACGTACCAATTTTTGTACGTATTTCATTCGCTCATCCATTGGCAATTTCAAACGTCTGAAAATTTCAGGAACCATTCGGGCGCCTTTGTCTTCATGTCCATGAAATGTCCAACCGACTTTAGTATTGAAGCGTTTCGTCGCCGGCTTAGCAATGTCATGAAGAATCGCCGCCCATCGCAAATAGAGATCATTACTAACTTGGCAGACATTATCCAAGACCTGAAGGGTATGATAGAAATTATCCTTGTGCGACTTATCATCTACTGAATCTACACCTTGAAGTGCGACCATTTCTGGAAAAAACTCCTGCAATAATTTACCGGCAAAAAGCAATTTGAATCCATAGGAAGGCTTTTTAACCAAAATAATTTTATTCAACTCGACAATAATCCGCTCTGATGAAATTATTTCCAATCGTGAGGCATTATCAGCTAAAGCAAAAAAGGTGTCAGGCTCGATATCAAAATCCAACTGAGAGGCAAACCTAACTGCCCGAAGCATCCGAAGTGGATCATCCGAAAAAGTAATCGAAGCATCAAGGGGAGTACGAATGATCTTTTTTTTGATATCTGCTAATCCTCTAAAGGGATCGATTAAGTCACCAAAATTTTCCTCATTCAAAGAGATGGCCATCGCATTGATGGTGAAATCTCTTCGTTCCAGATCCTCCTGCAACGTACCGTCTTCCACAATCGGTTTTCGCGACTCTAATCTATAGGACTCCTTTCTGGCTCCTACAAACTCGAGCTCATACTCCTCAACCTTGAGCATGGCCGTACCGAAATTTTTAAACACAGAAAGTGGAACATGGTAGTCGAACTGCTTCGCAACTTCTTCTGCAAGCTTGATCCCACTACCCACACAAGTGAAATCAATGTCTTTACAAGGTCGCCCAAGTACTAAATCCCGAACAAATCCACCTACAACGTAGGTCTCTAATCTAAGATTTTTGGCAGCTTGAGCCACTTTAGAAAAAACTTCAACTTCGTCTAGCTGTGATTTAAAATTCATCCTTTGATAATTTTTACATCCCCATCGGCACCTAGCATGAGCTCTTTGACATTAGGACTGAATAATGGAAATACTAATCCAGTCTCCTCAAACACCTTCTCATTCGTGTCCAGTTTCACCAGTATCGGCTGAGAAAGTTGAAAGAGAAATTTATTCCAACTAGGCTCTCGAATGATAGAAAATTTCAGGTTCCCATTTTCTAAGGGTGGAGACTTCATAACTCGATTTGGGGGACTATGATAAATTGTTGGCTTTGAAGCGAACTCTACAATATCTAGTGAAACCTCAGAAAACGGCTCACATATGGTTCGGATTTGAAAGAGCTCAAAAATTAAAAAGATCCAATCTTTCCCCTTAGATGGCTCCCATTGCTCTGGCTTCATAAAGGTCATCACTTTTCCGTTTCCTTCTTTGAGGTGGACAAGACCATCACTTTTTATTTTTTTTGCTAAATCTGCTAATTCCAAAACGAGTATTTTTTTACAAAATTAATCAGATTATCCGAAGAGCGAGAACTTATGGTAAGCAATATGGGAATACACAATCATATGAGCATGATGATTTTTTTTTGATTTAAAGGATTAAATTCAAATGAATCGGCAATTTTAACGGCACCTTTTTAGAAGGACAAAATATCAAAGAGGATTAAGAATCCTCCAATAAAAATATTGTTATCACAAGGATGAAAAAATTTATTTGTTCTTCTGCAAAAGAAAAAAACAAACTAATTGTCTTGCTACTAAAAAAGAGGAATTGAGCACTCAAGATCAAATGGATAAGTTGATTGAACAACCAGCAGATGATCATCCTTCGGGTAATTTTCCCTAACTTATTATTGAAGCCATCGCAAACAAGCAAAAGCAACATCAAGCTATTAATTAACCTATAATCTCACCGATAGGATTAGGAATAATTAATACGTGTATCCTTGGTATTTGTATGTATGCAATTTTTTCTTTCCAAGTAATCAAATCGACAGGTATTGGTTATTAAAAAATATACAATTTTATATTGCTGAATTTATTTACTTACTTCCTAATCTCACAACCAATTTAATCCTAAATTCATCCCTTATAGGTTTCGGTAGATTGGGATTTATCGGTGAACTCCTTTGGTCTAGTACTATTAATAAGGCATAAAAAAAGGCTGTAAATACAGCCTTTTTTTATGCTAAGAAAGATTTTTAACCTCTCAACCAGTTAATAAAAGTCTGGTATCCTACTCCAATTTCTCTTGCAAATGCGGCTTTTGTTTTCTTCCCTGCAGCCTCTACTTTGCTCCACTCAGCAATAATTTTGCTTTTCTCTGAGTCAGAAAAAGTTCTTCGCTTAGAACCTTTAGCAACAGATGCATTTCCTGTTACTAAAGAAATTAATTCTGTCAATTCATTTAAGAATCTTCCATCGTTTAAATGTAGTCCAGCGGCTTCCAATTTCTTGATCACTTGATCTTTTGGATTAACAGGAGTAACAGCTATACCTTTTGTAGCAGCCTCATGCAAATCAATTTTGTTTCCGTCAGCTGTGACATAAATAAAACCATCACCTTTTTTTAGGTCAGCAATAGCTTCTTTGATTAAGTCTCTCATTTTTTTTTATTTTTTAATATGTCTTTTTTGTAAAATTTGATGCAATATATATAATATTTTACTACTCCAATAAATATCTTAACAAAAATTACGGGATTGGTTTATATATAGTACGAATCAATTTAAAAAATAATTACCCATCCAATTTTGGATCAAATTTACATCCAAATTTTTCTTCATCAGGGAATTAAAATAAACCTTCTCTAGCTTGCTATCAAGAAAGTCAACAGTGTATGAGGTAAGATCTATCTCCAATTGCATAGCTACTAATAGAATTTCAAGATCTTCAAAAATGGACACATAGTTTGAATTCTCTGATCTTTCAAATGAATATTGCGGCTCAAATTCAAAAATCTCTTGAGCAGAGGTTAAATAGAAATAACTCAGTTTATTTCCTTCCTTTTGTGAGAATATTGTAATCGAACTTGAAGTATTTTTCACCTGCGCTATTTCCACTAAGCCTTCATTAAGCATTAGATCATTTGAAATAGATTCGATCAACTCTAGAATCAACTCTTTCCAGTTTGTTTGTAACTCGTCAGGTATCTCATCCTGAGCATTTCTATCCTCATTAAAATATTTTTGCTCCATCCGAATACCTGCTTTATTGGTAAATCCAAACAAACTAGACCACTGACTATCTGCAAATTCAGTAGTAGGCCAATAACAAACAAGCGTTTTATTTTCCATAAGAAACCCCTCAAAAATCTTCTCATAGATATAGTTTAATACACTAGCCTCTTGAAGCCCACTAGTCCAATCTATTTCACTAAACAACGAGACCGGATCAAAAAACAAATACTCATTTCCCAAAGAATTGAAGTGATCTAGGGTCAGTTGTGTTAACTCCAATCTTTTCCCCGTCAAGATAATTTTCCTTCTTATACGTTCCATAATATTTTAAGTTCTAGAGGTGTCCTTTTAATTGCATATATTTATAGCTTTTCAAACGCTCAAAAT
>JAFMBQ010000169.1 GCA_017858365.1 Algoriphagus sp.
CCGATTATAAATTGGAATGATTCCAACGGGATCAAATTCGAGTTGGTCCTCCACATAATCATAAATCGATTTCCCTTGTTCGATTTGGACAGCAAACTTCAAAAGTGCAAACTCGGTGATTTTATTGACTTCTTCCATGACCTCCCCTAGTCTTATTGCGCTAGAATAATTAAGTTTTGCCTGCTGAAGATCTATCGATTCTAAGTTTTTTGGGAAAAGATTACTCAATTCCAATTTCCCCAATTGAAGTTTATTTAACGTATGATGATGTTCGATCAGGTCTGCAAGTGCGGGGTAAATCTTCATCTCTTTAAATTGGCTACTTGTTTCTTTCAGATATGCTAGCAGTTGGTATTTCTTATATTCAAAATCAATAAGACCCTCAGTCATCCAATTTTTAGGAAGTGTTTTCATAGAATTAGCTTTGCTAAAATTTACATATTTCTGACATTATTTGCGACAGTTATGGAAAATTTGGCAGAAGGTCCAATAAATTTTAAGCTCATTTTTTTCAATTAGACAGCTATTGTACGTCGATTTGTCAGCCTTTTTTAATTTTTGGCGAATGGCATAAGAACTGCTAAGTGGAATGTACATTTTAATCTAAACTTTAAACAAATTCATATTATGTCAAACGTAAAAATCAAACCTCTAGCAGACAGAGTTTTGGTACAACCTGCCGAAGCAGAAGTGAAGACTGCTTCTGGACTTTATATTCCTGACTCTGCTAAAGAAAAGCCACAGAAAGGAACAGTGATCGCTGTAGGTAATGGCAAAAAAGATGAGCCCATGACTGTTAAAGTTGGGGATACTGTGCTTTACGGAAAATATTCCGGTACAGAATTAAGTGTTGAAGGAAGTGAATACCTCATCATGAGAGAGGCTGATATCTTCGCGATACTTTAATTAGTTAACAAAAAAATAACCAAAAAATTAATAAAAATGGCTAAAGAACTATTTTTCGACACAGACGCAAGAGACCGATTAAAGAGAGGCGTAGACGCACTTGCAGATGCAGTAAAAGTGACATTAGGCCCTAAGGGAAGAAATGTCATTATTGATAAAAAATTCGGTGCACCAACAATCACAAAAGATGGTGTTTCGGTAGCGAAAGAAATTGAATTGTCTGAGCCTATTGAAAATATGGGTGCTCAGTTAGTAAAAGAAGTAGCATCAAAAACTGCTGATAACGCAGGTGATGGTACAACTACAGCTACTGTTCTAGCACAATCGATTTTCAACGTAGGCATCAAAAACGTTGCTGCCGGAGCTAATCCAATGGACTTGAAAAGAGGCATTGACAAGGCAGTAGCAGCTGTGGTGGCTAGATTGAAGGAAAACTCTAAAGGTATTTCTACTTCTAAAGAAATCGCTCAAGTAGCAACAGTATCTGCAAACAACGATGAGGAAATCGGTAAAATGATTTCTGATGCGATGGATAAAGTAGGTAAAGATGGTGTAATCACTGTAGAAGAAGCGAAAGGAACTGAAACTGAGGTAAAAACTGTAGAAGGTATGCAGTTTGACAGAGGATATCTTTCTCCTTATTTCGTGACCAATACTGAGAAGATGGAAGTAGAACTTGATCAGCCTTACATATTGATTTATGATAAGAAGATTTCTTCTATGAAAGAATTGCTTCCTATTCTTGAGCCTATCGCTCAGACTGGCAAGCCACTTTTGATCATTTCTGAAGATGTAGATGGTGAAGCGCTTGCTACACTTGTAGTGAATAAAATCAGAGGAGCACTCAAAGTAGCAGCGGTTAAAGCACCTGGTTTTGGTGATCGAAGAAAAGCAATGTTGGAAGACATCGCAATTTTAACAGGTGGTACTGTGATCTCTGAAGAAAGAGGCTTCAAATTGGAAAATGCTACGACTGACATGTTGGGAAGAGCAGATAAAATCAACATCGATAAGGATAATTCTATAATTGTCAATGGTGCTGGTGATGCTGGTGCTATCAAAGGAAGAATAGCTGAAATCAAAGCTCAGATAGATAAAACAACGTCTGACTACGATAGAGAGAAGCTTCAGGAAAGACTTGCTAAATTATCTGGCGGAGTGGCTATCCTATACATCGGTGCTGCAACTGAAGTAGAGATGAAAGAGAAAAAAGATCGAGTAGATGACGCTTTACATGCTACAAGAGCGGCTGTACAAGAAGGTGTTGTAGTTGGTGGTGGTGTAGCTTTTGTTAGAGCTGCAGAAGCACTAAACAATCTAAAAGGTCTTAATGAAGATGAGGATACTGGTATCAACATTATAAGACAAGCAATCGAGTCTCCTTTGAGAACAATTGTATCGAATGCAGGTGGCGAGCCATCCGTAGTGATCAATAAAATCAGAGAAAACAAAGGGAATTACGGTTACAATGCGCGAACAGATGTTTACGAAGATCTTTTCGAAGCTGGTGTAATTGACCCTACTAAAGTTACTCGTCTTGCTTTGGAGAATGCAGCTTCAATCGCCGCATTACTTCTAACTACAGAATGTGTAGTAGCTGATAAGAAAGAAGATTCCGCAGGAATGCCTCCAATGGGCGGTGGCGGAATGGGTGGAATGATGTAATTCTACCAAGCTAATAATTAAAGAGATCCTAAAAAGGATCTCTTTTTTTTTGAGATGGAAAAAAAATCAACTGTTTACTTCATTAATAAAAGGTTTTTCCTTTTTCTAGCAAGCGGAATAATTGTACTTTAGCCGAGATTTTAAAAAGTCTTTTTCTTTAAACCAATTAATGGCTCATTACAGTGCGATTTTTCTAGTAGATGATGACCCCATCAATAATTTGATCAATAGAAGATTATTGGGAAAGGTAGACCTTTCAAAAAATATCTTAGAATTCCAAGATGGTGAAGATGCTTTGGCAGAAATCAAGCGATTGTCCGAGGACGATGGAATCCTAATTCTTCTGGACATCAATATGCCAGTTATGAATGGTTGGGAGTTTTTGGGAAAGTATTTAACATTCTTTCCTCTCAGAAAAGACAGAATCGTAATATTATCTAGCTCAATAGATTTTCTTGATCGCCAGAAGGCTAAAGAGTTTGAAATAGTTTGTGCTTTCCTAGAAAAACCGTTGACCTTGGATAAGATCCAAGAAATCAAAAATCAAGGAATTTTTTAGTTTTATAATCCTCCAGCAATGAACTGATTCAAAAACAAGTTCAATTCACTCACTTAATAAAAAATTCAAAAACTCAAGCTATCATACTTTTTTTAATTCAATAAGAGTGACTTATAGTTGCTGCGCATTTATTCAAATAACCTTGAGTGAATTTTTAGCGAGAAATTATAATCGATTGCGGAACGTTCTGAAAACCTAAAAGCTTTTAGATTTTCATTATTCATTAACTAAAATTCATTAATACTCGACTTTACTTATAGCATAGAAACAGTATAAATTAAATAATATTACAAGAGTCATTTTTTGATATACAAAAACCATTTTTAATAATTCAAATATATTTTTTCTAGTTTTAATATTATTAATGTTTTTTTAAAAAAAATTTTAGCCAGTTAATAAGATTTTAATTAGCTGATAATCAATATTTTATATTTTTAAGATTTTCACCAGTTGGAAAATAAAAATACTATTCCTTACTTTATATGTCATTTATTACAATTCAAGATTCATTTTTGTTAAAATATTTGTATGAGATCAAGAGTTGTAATGCTGGTCTTTATTTTAGTTATCTGCCTGATTGAAATCAGCTTAGGTCAGACTTGGAATGGATCAGCAAGTTCAAATTGGAATACTGCCTCTAATTGGACTCCTGCAACTGTACCTGGAGCAGGGAATGACGTGATTATAAACAATCCAGCATCCCCAAATCAACCAACTTTACCCGGTAATATTTCTATTAGAGATTTAACCATAAATAATGGTATTCTAAATCTGGCAAATTTTACTTTGACAGTAACTCGTAATGCAACGATTTCAGGAGGCGTTATTTCTAACGGAACATTGAATGTCAATGATTACAATTCCCTTCAAAATACTACTTTCAATGGAACCATTACTCTTACCAAAACAGGTTCGAATAATGATGATACTAATGGTGGAAATATATATAATGGGCCAACTACAATCAGGAATAATGATAATAGCCGATGGAGACATGGTAATACAAATGGAGACATTTTTAATTCACTAGTTACTTTTATCAAAGCATCTAGTGGAGATTTACAAATTGCCTATAATGGATCGACAGTCTTTAATAATCCGGTAACTATCAATAATTTGAATGCTGGAGGAACTTTAAGTATAGGTTTAAATGGGGGTACTAGTATCTTAAACACAGGAGGTTTAGTCACTTCGAGTTTCGCCCTAGGCAATTTAGATATTCGGAATTTTACTCAGGTTACAAACACGCCAAATGGAACCTTCAGTCCAGCTATTTTTACAATCGGGAACTCAACCTTGCTTGGAAGTTTTAACCTAACTGCATCTAATGGCATTACGGTCTTAGGTAATAATCGATTTTGTACAGGGAGTGGCTCGGTTTGTACACTTATAAAAAATGGAGGAGGAATTAATGACTGGATTGGTGGAAATACATTTGGTACAGTTTCGATTATTAACAATTCTAATTCAAGATTAAGATTAGCAAATTCTGGAGGTGGGGATACTTTTAACTCAACTTCCATTTTTACTAATACTGGAAATAATTTTCTTGGAATTGCTTTCTTCGGGTCAAATTCATTTGCGCAGCAGATCACTATCAACAACTCTAATGCAAATGGGGAGGTCCGATTTGGTGAAGGAGGAGGTACATCAACTTTAACAACTGGAGGAGTAGTAACTTCAGGATTCTCGGTAGGTACTCTTCTTGAATTCAATAATTTCACGCAAACTCAAAATTCTCCAAATGGCAATTTTGGGGTCACAACATTTACTTCGATAAACTCTTCTTTTCAGGGTGATTTTGGAGTGACTGCTACAACAATTAACCTTAATCAAGCAAATACCTTTGCACGAAATGGAACCTTCACAGCAACAAATATCAATTTACCTAATGCTGGTAACTCCTTTGCAACCGCTGGTGGAGCTGTGACTTTTACAAAAACTGGAGGAGGAACGAATCAATGGAACGGAGGTAATACATTTGGGATATTAACTCTGATAAATAATTCCAATGCGCTTTTTAGGTTAGGTACAAATACAGGAGACACATTTAATTCTACCAGTAATTTTACTAATACTGGAACCAACTTTCTAGGAATTGCCTACCGCGGAACCAACACATTTGCTCAACAAATCACCATTAATAACTCAAATGCAAACGGTGAGGTCCGATTTGGTGAAGGAGGAGGAATATCAACTTTAGCAACGGGTGGAGTTGTTACTTCAGGTTTTTCTGTCGGAAACATACTTGAATTCAACAATTTCACTCAAGTTCAAAACTCCCCCAACGGTAATTTTGGAGTAACCACTTTCACCTCAATTAATTCATCTTTCCAAGGCGATCTTAGAGTTACTGCTACGACTTTTACCGCCGACAACTCTTCCTTCCAAAGAGATATTAATGTGACTGCTACCACAATTAATTTCACTCGAGCAAATACTTTTGCCCGAAACGGGACATTTACAGCTACTAATTTTACCCAGACTTTAGCAGGAAGCTCCTTTGCCACTGCGGGTGGAGCTGCAATTTTTACAAAAAATGGAGGTGCTGCAAATAACTGGTATGGCAGTAATACTTTTGGAGCGGTAACCTTTGTAAATAATTCCAATTTTTCCTTCAGACTTGCAAATAACCTCGGAGACACATTTAATTCAACCAGTGTATTCACCAATACTGGCACCAATTTCATAGACATTGCTTATCGGGGCGCCAATACCTTTGGCCAACAGATTACGGTCAATAATTCAAATCCATCTGGAAGTATTCGATTTGGAGAAATCACGGCTTCTTCTACCTCTACTTTAGCCGCGGGGGGAGTGGTGACAAGTGGATTTAGCACTGGTGCGTTATTGGAATTTAATAATTTCACGCAAACTCAGAATGCTGCAAACGGAACATTTGGGGTTACTACTTTCACCTCGGCCAGCTCTTCATTTCAAGGAAATATAGCGGTCAATGCCACAGCCATCAATTTTATAAATACAAACACTTTTGCCCGTAATGGAACATTTACAGCCTTAGATATTAATCAAACACTAGCAGGAAGTTTATTTGCGACTGCTGGAGGAGCGGCTATCTTCAACAAAACTGGTGGTGGAGCCAATCAATGGTTTGGAGGAAACACCTTTGGAACGGCAACTTTCAATAATAACTCCAATCAAGCGCTACGCTTAGCTTTCAATACTGGGGATACATTTAATTCAAGCAGTATTTTTAATAATACGGGAACAACTGCAGGAGGAATTATAGAAATTGCAAGATCTGGGACGAACAGCTTTGCTCAGCAGATTGCAATCAATAATTCCAATGCGCTGGGCTCCATCTTAATTGGTGAAAATGCGGGAACTTCTACCCAAGCTAATGGTGGATTGGTCACTTCGGGGTTTCCAATCGGCATTCTTCGGATTCGTAATTTCACTCAGCTATCTAATTCTCCAAATGGAGGGTTTATACCTACTACTTTCACTTCTAATTCAAACTCCTTTCAGGGAGATTTCTCCGTGATCTCAACTGGAGATATCACATTTACAGGTTCCAATACCTTTGCAAGAACCAATGTATTTCAAGCCACAAATATCAACACAGCAGTAGGAAACAATTTTAGTGTCTTATCCGGTGCTACCATTTTTACCAAAACAGGAGGAGCAGCTAATCTATGGCCTGGAGGAAATACGTATGGCAATGTCACTTTTGTCAATAACTCCAACTCAGTTCTGAGATTGGCAAATACTTCTGGTGATACCTTCAATGGGAATGTGGTTTTCCTGAAGAGCTCTATTGGTAATATTGAACCTGCCTACAATGGGACAAATACTTTTGGCGGAAATATAACTACCACAGGAAGTACCACTCCACTTACATTTGGACTATCAAATGGCATCGTACAAATCAACGGTACAGGATCTCAATCTTTATCAGGTAACGCAGCTAATTTCCCTGTATTCAGAAGAATAGAAATGAATAGTTCTAGCTCTTTCACCTTGAATGTTCCACTTCAAATCTCTTTGTATGGTAATTTCACCAGTGGAACTATCAACAGTTCCTCCGCTAATTCGCTCACTTATATTGACAATGCCACTACTGCTGGTGCCTCAGATGCCAGCTATGTGGCTGGTCCTGTAATAAAAATCGGAAATGATAATTTCGAATTCCCAATCGGGAAAAGTGGTTTCTATGCACCATCCATACTTGGAGTAGGGGGAGCAACTACTGACTCTTATACTTCTGAGTATTTTAATGTTGCACCGCATGCTATCCCAACTGATACAATAGGAAAAGATCCTACCATTGGACTTATGAATAAATCTGAACACTGGAATTTCACCCGAAATTCTGGTGCTGTGGTGCGGTCTTTGGCTTTGGGATATAACTCCTCTCGGACTTCAATAATTATCGATCATAACGAATTGATCATGATCCATTGGAATTCAGTTATTTGGCAGAATGTCAGTGGTTCAGTCTCAGGAAATGCCACAGCTGGTTTCGTGACTAGGGCATCAAATCCTTCCTCAGGACTTTTCTCAATTGCAAGTTCATTTCGAATTTTACCAATTGAGCTTTTGGCGTTTAAAGCTGAAAAAACTAAAGAAAAAAACATCCGGATAAATTGGATTACAGCAACCGAAAAAAACAATGCTTTCTTTACGCTTGAAAAATCTTTGGATGGTAAAATCTGGCAAAGTATTGCCATAATCCCAGGATCCGGAAACTCACTAGAGCAAGTCAGTTATGAGTTCCTCGATAAGGATGTAAGATATGGACGACAATTTTACAGATTAACTCAGACTGATTATGATGGTCGGTTTGAGACTTTCCAAGTTATCGGAATTAGCCTGATTCAGGACCAAGGGGGATCAGGGGTTTATAATTTATACCCTAATCCTACTTCTGGAAGATTTACGCTTCAAGGTGAAAATATGAATTTGGAGGAAACCACCTTAGAAATCCACGACCTAAATGGAAGATTGGTTTTAAAAAGCTCCGAAATGAGAAATAAAAAACAGGAGTTTGACTTATCCTCGATGCCAAAAGGAATTTATGTAGTAAAGTTATTTTCACTCGAAAGCTTAGTATCAAAAAAACTCATCATTCATTAATTTTGAATGACGGGATTCAAACGATCCCAAATCTCCCGAATCAATAAAAATGGAACTGGAAGATTATCAGCGGAACCACCCATTCGGACAATCACCAATCCTTCCGAAGGGACGACCATCAAAAACTGCCCATTCTTCCCCATAGCTTGATACATATCAGCTGGAGCTTGAGGAATTAACATTCCGGGAAAAACAGTTTGGCTCTGTGGAATCATATACGAAGATTCCCCATTAAGCCACGTCAGGTAACCGTAAGCTCGATTGATATCAGTCGAACTTTCAGAAAGGGCATCAAAATATTTGGTGGACCATATTTTTTTTCCATTCCAGTTTCCTTTTGCTTGGAGAAGCAGGCCGAATCGGGCGAAAGATCTTGCATCGCTAAAAAACACATTATTGAATCCCGATTTTTGCCAAAAACCTTTCATCCCAATCTTTTCCCCGAGGACATCTTCAAAATAAGATTGATAACTTTTGTTCGCAGCCTTAGCTACCACTTGTTCCAATAAGGTATAAGGGGCGTTATGATAGCTCCAACGTTCTCCTGGATGAGCTAAATGGATATTCCGCTCTATAGTACGCCACGATTCCGCTGCAAAGTACGCCACCC
>JAFMBQ010000004.1 GCA_017858365.1 Algoriphagus sp.
AGCAGATAAAATGTATATCTCAAATATGATATGATATTAAGAGGACACCTCTATAAGATGAATACAAATACTACTAATTCTTGGTTGAATAAGATCATTGATTCATTTGCATCTTTAATCATTTTGATTCTTCTTTTTCCATTGTTGTTGTTGTTGGTGATTCTTATAATGCTAGAATCCAAAGGACCAGTTTTTTGTTATTCTTATCGAGTGGGAATGAATTATCACATCTTTAAATTCTACAAATTCAGAACTATGTATACAGAAGATTATCTTTTGAAAAACCAGCACAATCATATTAATGCAAATCAAAAGAGGATAGTTGTTTCTGAAGTTATAAAGCCATTAAGCAGAGAGTTAATACTCTCCCTAAATTCTGATAAAATTAGGATTAAAGACACCGGGTTCGTTGATGAATCTAAATACGAATCAATGAAGAAAGATTTAAACCCACAAGTAATCAATAATTTAACAAATGACTCTCGCCTTACTCGTGTAGGACGTTGGATACAAAATATGAATGTTCATGAGCTACCACAACTATTCAATATTTTAAAAGGTGATATATCATTGATTGGAGATAGGCCCTTGCCAATTAATGAAGCGGAGAGGCTAGTTTCAGATGAATTGATTGATCACCTCATCAGGCCAATTGGATTTATTAGATTTTGGAATGTGACTGGATCGGAGAAGAAGGAAAGACATTTTTCGAAAAGTAGTAAATTCGGGAATCGGATTTTTCAGGAATATGTTTTTTTACAATATTTAAATATCCTGCCTAGAGCCTCTTTTTACGTGGTACCCCTCTCGAGAAAACTTGATTCTGATGAATCCTAATCCTTTTTTAGTACATTTTATTCTTGAGAATGCTTTCATATTTCAGGCACCAATATCAATTTCTAGTAAATAAGAAATATCACGTATTAGTTGGAATACTTTCAGAACCTGATCTTTTGTTTGACAGGATAGAAAAGGAAATTTGTTTTAAGGTGATGCCTACTGTCACAAGTAAAATTGAAATAAGGAGAGCCGATTTACTCCTTGAAGATAAGATTAAGAGTAGTCGTTGATAGGTATGCATACCTGACATTAAAGACGTTTCATTATGCACAAATAAGAACAGAGTATGAATATAGTATTCCTTTAACAGACTTGGATGAATTGTACGCTAGTTCAAAAGTTAAATTAATATACGCTATTTAATGAAAATAGTGTTGACATTGATATTTATTTAAAGGACATGTCTGTATTAGAAATTGAATACGAAGATGAGTTAACTGAACTGCCTGAATATTGTATAGAGGAACTAACAGCGGTTAATAAATACTCAAATTTTTCTCTTGCATCATTTGATTTTGTAAAAAGTGTTTTGAAACTAATGAGTCCAAAGAGAAATGGGACATTAATAACTTAAGAATACCTATTTTGTCAATAAACATTAAGTCAATTAATTAAGAGCCAGTTGAAGAACAGAAAAAATTATTATAATTGAGTAGTGTTAAATTAACGTAGGTCGTTTGTAAAAAACGAATGAGTTGTGTTTTCTTTAGACCATTTTTTATTTTTGAAGGAATTCTTGGATTTTTTTCAAACTGAAGATCGTTGGAAATTTTGTCTTGATTTAAGTTTTGAAAAATGTAATGGGACAATTTTTATCAAAGGAGGTTAAGTCTCTTAAATAAAGACTCTCTATTAGCTCTAGAAATGGGGATAACCTTGTCTTCAATCAGTAAGTTGGATTC
Organism: Algoriphagus sp.; assembly: GCA_017858365.1. Lineage (GTDB taxonomy): Bacteria > Bacteroidota > Bacteroidia > Cytophagales > Cyclobacteriaceae > Algoriphagus. Next base: position 1,743 of record JAFMBQ010000004.1, read on the forward strand.
TTCAATATCGATTATTTTGGAAAGGTTGATGATGAATGATCGGTGGATTTTTTGAAACCAAAAAGGACTAAGTTTTTTTTCCACATGCTTCATCGAAGTTTGGACGATGTAACCCTTAGACTTGGTTTTAAACAAGGCGTAATCTCCTTTAGCTTCCACATAAAGAATGTCCTCTATTTTCACTTTGATAAGTTTGGAGTCTACTTTTAGAAAAATGCTATTGTCTACTATTTTGGATAGGTTAATAGCAGCTTTTTCAGCAGTTTTTAGTCGGTCGAATGAAGCTTTTGCTATTTGGATTGCTGCATTGACTTCTTTTATACCATAGGGTTTTACCAAATAGCCAAAAGGGCCTTTGTCTCGGGCTCGGAGCACGGTTTCATTGTCCGCATAGGCCGTGGTAAAAATAAAAGGGATGTCGAATTGGTCTCGTATGATCTCTGCAAGATCTACCCCATCAATATCTCCGCTGATCTGGATATCAAGTAAAGCCAAGTCAGGAAGGTCTTTGTTGCAAAGCTCGATGGCTTCGTCAGCATTATCCGCGACACCGACAACTTTGTGATTTAAGATTCTAAGGATATCTTTTAAGCTCTCAGAGATCATTAAATCATCTTCGACAATCACAACTTTCAGTTGGCTCATTTCCATAGCTAAAAGAACAAATTAATTTGCAATTATGCCTAATTAACTAAGCCGAAGGAAGCGTAATTATAAATTTTGACCCTTTATTGGTGTCGCTTTTCACTGAGATTGTCCCTTGATGCATTAGTACAAACTCTTTCATAATAGATAGCCCAAGACCAGTTCCTTGAATATTTTTAACATTGGTAGCCCGATAAAAAGAAGAGAAAAGTCCTTGTTGATCCTTTTTTGGAATCCCTATGCCGAAGTCTTTACAGGTAATGATTACCTCAGAAAGTTTATTAAAGGAGATTATTAAGATCGGATCTTTGGTATCCGGTGAATATTTTAAAGAATTAGAAAGGACATTAGTGAGTACGTGCTCTATCAAAAGAGGGTCAATAGAGATAGATCTGGGGACTCCAGCTAATTCCAATTTCACCATTCGTGCGTCTAATCTGCCTTGACATATTTTTTGGATAGCCAATTCTGCAAGTTGAACAAGGTCTGTCTGACGCTTGGAAATTTCCACCTTTCCGGCTTCAATTTTTCCAAGTAAAAGAATATCATGCATCAGGTTAGTGACTCGTCCTATTTCGGAATCGATCCGTTTGAAATATTTTCCATAAACTTCTATCGAATTTGGATTCTCCATTTCAAGTTGGAAGTTGATTAGATCTACATTTTGTTTAATGGTCGTCAATGGGGTTCGAAATTCATGGGATGTCATGGAGACAAATCTAGATTTCAACTCATTTAGGTCCCGCTCCTTTGCCAGTGACTTTTCCATTTCGTCTCGAGTTGATTTTGCCAAGGTGATATCTCTAATAAATGCAGTAAAAGAGTGAATACCTCCTTGGACTATGGGGATGATGGTAAGTTCAATTGGAAATTCTTCCTTAGTTTTTCGCTTGGCGGTAAGTTCTAACCGTTGGTTTAGGGCAGGCCCAACTCCAATAGAATTGAACTTCTTCATTCCGTTTTCATGTGACTGATGATGGTGAGAAGGAATGATATTTTCGGTGAGATACTTTCCTATGACTTCGTTACTTTTCCATCCGAAAATTTCTTCTGCTCTTGGATTCCATTCTTGAATCTTTCCGCCCTCATCGATAGTGATTATAGCGTCCAGTGCGGATTCAATTACTGTCCTCAGCTTTTTCTCGCTTTCTCGTAACTCGTTTTCAGCAATTTCTTGTCGCCGCTTAGTTTTTGCATTTTTAATTCGAGATGCAGAAAGGTTTGCTATAATTTGAAGTGTTTCTACATGCCTCGAGTTGAAAAAGTAGATTTCTTTATGCTCACAGTTGATTATACCAATCACTTGGTTTTCGGCTTTGATTGGAACGGCTAACTCTGATCCATAGGGCATTTTTTGAACGATATAGCGCGGATCCAAAGCGGTATTCGAAATAATTTCCACGGACCCTGACTTTGCCACAGATCCGATAATTCCTTCCCCAAACTTCCAACTTTCTCCTCCTTCACTCACCTCGTGCTGGGTATTTAGACTTGCTTTAAGCTCAAGGATATTTTTGTCCAAATTCAGAATATAAATCTCTGCGTTGTCAAACCCGAATGTGTTCACTACATGCGAAACCACTTCTGAGGCAATTCCATTTACTGTGTCTTCTTCAAGCAGTTTGATTACAAATTGATTGATTAAGTAGAGAAATTGTTGGCTTTCGAAAAGCTCTATTTCTTTGGCTTTTCGATCCGAAATATCTAAATGAATGCCTATGGAGCCAATTTGTGTGCCCTTGGAGTCAAATGTTGGAGCTCCTGAAATTAAGGCATAAATAGCCTTACCTGATTTGGTAAGAATTTGAGCTTCATATACACTGGATTGGTTTTTCTCGCGAAGTTTATTTTGTTTTTTTATTTCAGCTCGCATCTCCTCATTGGTGAGGACTTCTGAAGCTATTTTTCCCATCAATTCCTCACGAGCATAGCCAGATATCTCACACATCGCATCATTGATATAGGTAATGCGTTCATCTTTATCCACTTCGATCAGACCGAATTGGAGATTTTGGATGATTCCTCGATATTTTTCTTCGGATTGAATCAACATATCGGTGGCTAGGTATTTTTCAGTGATTACTCTAGCCACAGCCATTGCCCCTTTTACCTCTTTCCCAACGAAAAGTAATTGAACATTTTGCCCAAGCCAGATTGTTTTTCCATCTGCTGAGGCTACAGGAAATTCCAAATAAGTGATTTTTGTTTTTTTCTCAAATTGATCTCTGTAGAAACTGCGAACCCGATCCAGATGATCTGGATGTACCAATTCGGTATATTTCATTTCTAGTAGTTTAGATCTAGAATATCCAAGGATCTCCTGGGCACGAATATTTCCAAAAGTAAAATGGCCAGTTAAATCAGTCTCATAAATAATATCATGAGCACGCTCCACTAAAAGTCGATAACGATCTATGGAGAAGCTGGGAAAGTCGACTAAATCTTCTTTACTCAAGGGGTCTAGCGTTATAGGGACACATTCATTCCTATTTTAACACAAATCAAATAATTAAGTACATTAGTTTCAAGTCAACTGTCAAAATGATATCGAATTCTTTTTGAGGAAAGCCTGAAAGGAAGCCTGATTTATTCTGTTGGTTTCCCAAATCCAAGAAGAATTCGGATATTATCAGCTAATCCTATGCGCTTATCTTCTTTCGTATGAATTTTCGTTTTGCTTACACTCCGCTACTGTTTCTCATTTTCGCAGCGTGTTCTTCTCCAGAAGAAAAATTATTCGGTGAAGAGATTTCCACCTCCTCTGAGCAGATATTAGCTGGAAGAATGCTTTTCGAACAGAATTGTTCCACCTGTCATAATTTCAATGAGAATGCAATCGGGCCAAATCTAAGTGGCTTGACTCGACAAGTAGAAACAGATTGGATCAAAAGATTTATCAAAAATCCTTCAGAGTTTTTTCTTGCCAAAGATGAAAGAGCTTTGAAGCTATTGGCTATTTATAAGACTGAAATGCCAGCTAATCCTAACTTTTCGGATTCAGATCTTAATTCCATCCTCAGTTACCTGCATACCTTCGAGTCGCTTCCAATTGAAATATTGGGAGATACGACTTCTAACCTTATTCCAGAAAAAATTCAAGAATCAGGGATACGTTTTGAATTGGAGTTTTATGCCCAGTTACCGGCATCTGACACTTCGCCAGCTTTAGCCAAAATGACTAAAATGGAGCCAATCCCTGGCACAAACCGCTTGATGATTAATGATCAGCGCATTGGGATTTATGAATTGGTGGACCAAAAACCACAACTCTATTTAGACTTATTGCAGCACAAATCGGATATGGTCAGCAAGCCAGGATGGGGTACTGGAGTAGGGAGTTTTGCCTTTCATCCAGAATTCGAGAAGAATGGACTTTTCTATACTGCCCATACCGAGCCGGGAGGAACCCAACCACCGGATTTTGGCTATACCGATAGTTTAGCGGTCTTCATGCAATGGGTCTTGACGGAATGGAAAGCAGATTCTCCAAATGCTAAAATCTTCAAAGGAACCAATCGAGAAGTCCTTCGAATTGATAATTCCTCCCAAGCCCATGGAATGCAAGAGCTGACCTTCAATCCAAATTCGAAGAAAGGCGATCCTGATTTTGGATTGCTCTATATCGGATATGGAGATGGCGGAACAGCTGAAAAACGATTTGCCCATATTTCTAACCATGGAGGCGCGGGAATTTATAGTAGCATTTTGCGAATCGATCCAACTGGAAAAGATGGAAAAAATGGGAAATACGGAATACCTAAAATCAATCCTTTCGCAGGTGTTCTAGGAAAAGCTGGCGAAGTATTGGCCTTTGGATTCCGAAATCCAAACCGAATCTTTTGGGATGAAAATGGAAATCTATTTGCTACTGATATCGGTCAGCATAGCATTGAAGAAATTAATATGATTGAGCCCGGGAAATTTTATGGTTGGCCTATTCGAGAAGGAAGATTTATGATCAATCCTTTTGGAAGTTTCCGAAGTCTTTATCCTTTACCAAAGGATGATGCCGAGAAAGGAGTCACTTATCCACTAATTCAGCTGGAACATGATGAGACAGTGGCTGTGATCGGTGGTTATTTTCTTCCAGCAGGGAAATTGAAAGGCAATTTTCTTTTTGGAGATATTCCGACAGGCAGGTTGTTTTTCGCTGACTTAAATGAAAAACCAAGTCCAGCAGTGAAAAGTCTGAAAGTCATTTTCGAAGGAAAAGAAATGACCATGGAGGAGCTTGTCGGAGGGCGAGTGGATTTGAAGTTTGGAATTGACGCTGAAAAGCAAGTTTATATCATGAGCAAGAATCAAGGAAAGATTTACAAAATCATTAATACCCTATGAATAAGTCATTGAAAATCCTTCCGGCAATCGCCCTTGGGTTAGTAGTGTTCGTCACTTCCTGTCAACAGCCGGAAGAAAAAGTGGCTTTTATAGTCAATGAAAGTGCCATCGCCAGACTAGATTCTACGCTTCAGAGCTATGTCAACACAGGAAATGTTGCTGGAATTTCTGCGCTTATTTTCGAAAAAGATCAGGAAGTTTATTTCAATGCGTTTGGCTTTGCCAATCAAGAGAAACAAATCCCGATGGATCGTAATACCATAGTGCAGATCTATTCGATGACTAAGCCGATCACAGGCACCGCATTGATGACACTTTGGGAAGAAGGAAAATTTCAGTTGGACGATCCCTTGGAGAAATACGCACCGGAGTTTGCCAATATGAAAGTCTATCAAGGGGTGGATGAAAAAGGAGAAATGATTCTGGTGGATGCCGATCGCCCGGTGACAATTCGCGATATCACCCGACATACAGCAGGATTTCCGAACCGAAATGATATTCCAGGATTGAGTGAGCTAATGGCTAAAAAAGATGCTCGAAGTTTTGAAAATACATTAACGCAAATGGCTGAAAAGATTGGAAGTACGCCATTGTGGTTTCAGCCTGGCACGCAATGGGAATACGGGCAATCAGTAGACGTCCAGGCTTTTTTGGTTGAGCGAATTTCAGGAATTCCTTATGGGGAATATGTTCAAGACCATGTTTTGGGTCCCTTGAAAATGAATAATACCCGCTATGTAGTTCCATCCGAAGATTTAAATCGGTTTTCTGCTGCCTATCAGCGAACTGCGGAAGGTGAATTGACACAAATGCCAGACTCTTCTGCACATGCTTTTAATTTGAAAAAATGGCCACTTACACCCGGCGGTTTTGGGCTGACTTCCACCTTGGATGATTACATGACCTTTGCTAGAATGCTTGTCAGAAAGGGAGAAATCAATGGAACTCAGATTTTAAAACCAGAGACAATCGAGTTAATGGCAACGAATCACCTTCCAGATTCAGTTACTGTTAGATCTTGGCTTCCAAGTAAAGGAAGAGTCGGATTTGGGATTGACTTTGCTGTCCGGACTGATCCGCCAGCTACTGTGGAAGAAATGAATGGTATTGTTGGTGAATTTTTCTGGGATGGAGCAGCCAGTACGCTTTTCTGGGTTGACCCTAAAAATGAATTGGTCGCAGTACTTTTCGTCCAATTATTCCCATATGATGGAATCGGACTTCATAAAAACTTCCGGGATGCTGTTTATGGTAAAATCACTGTGAAGCCCACTCAATAGATAAAATCCAAAAAATGATGAAGAAATTTTTTAATAAAATAGGAACCTGGATTAAAGGAAAACTGAACCTGATCAAGCCAGGTGCTTTTGCCATTAAAGGAGCAGTCATTGGATTGTTGGTTCTAACCTTGATCATGTTTGTGATCGAAGTGGTAGGAATGAGCATCAATGGCAAAGATTCTTGGATTCTGGTTTTTGCGCTACTTATCCTACTTGCCGTTTCGCTCATTGCTTTCCTTTCGGCGAAGCTGATCAAGTTGATTTTTGAAATCCCTCGGAGTTATAAGTTGGCGTTGATTGCTTGTGCTATTTTACTTTCATTAATTCGGTTAAATGATGAGCGCTTTACGGTTTTTCTAATCGTAGTTTTCTCTCTTTTTGGTGCTGGGATTGCCATGTTTTGGAAAGGGCATTTCAAGAAGCTAACCACTCCAAAAAAAGTGGTGGCTAGTTTAGGCTCCTTCTTGGGTCTTGCGGGAATAAGCTGTTTGATCTATTTTGGAAGTATCCGTGGATTAGAAATCGATGAACAGATTAACGCTGCCAAACTCACCGAAGATAGGGTTTCATCAATAGAAGCAGCCTCTCCAGCGGCGGATGGAAACTTTCAGTTTACCACCTTTACCTATGGCTCTGGAAAAGACATTCGAAGAGAAGAATTTGCCGAAGGCGCTACCTACCAAACCGAGTCTGTGGATGGGCGAGCTTTTCTGGACAATTGGAAAAAGCTTGGAGGCTGGTGGAGGGAGAAGTATTGGGGATTTGGAGCAAAGGAATTGCCGCTCAATGCACGAGTATGGATGCCAGAGGGCAAAGGCCCTTTTCCTTTGGTTTTGGTCGTACATGGCAATCACTTGATGCAAGACTTTTCGGATCCAGGTTATGATTACTTAGGTGAGTTTTTAGCTTCCCGAGGGATGATTTTAGCCTCCGTCGATGAGAATTTCATCAATGCATCTTGGACGGATCTTTTTGGTCGATTGGAAAAAGAGAATGATGCCCGTGGTTGGATTTTGCTTGAGCATTTAAGAGTTTGGGATGAATGGAATAAAGATGAATCCCATCCACTTTTTGGCAAAGCCGATATGGATAAAATTGCTTTGATGGGGCATTCTCGTGGTGGGGAAGCGGTAGGTCATGCAGCGATGCTCAATGACTTGGAATATTATCCGGATGACGCATCTATCAAACTGGGGTACCATTTCAACATCAAAGGCATTGTGGCTATAGCTCCTGTAGACGGGCAGTACAAGCCAGGAGGTTCAGGGACGAAATTTGAAAACGTGAATTACTTGACTTTTCATGGAGCTCAGGATGCCGATGTGACTTCTTTTGCTGGAGCAATGCAATATGAGCGAATCAAATTCACTGATAGCGCCTACCATTTCAAATCGGCAGTCTACATCTCTGGAGCTAATCATGGGCAATTCAACACTTCTTGGGGTGACAATGATTATGGGGTGACTTTCAAAGGCATTCTCAACCGAGAACAATTAATGCCAGTTGCTGAACAAGAGGAAGTAGCAAAAGTATTTATCGGAGCCTTTTTGGAGGTAAGTTTGAATAATCGAGCTGAGTATTTACCGTTATTTACCGATGCCAGAAAAGGAAAAGATTGGCTTCCAGAGTCGATCTATTTAAGTCAATTTGAAGATTCAAACACTAGGATTTGGGCCGACTTTGAGGAAGATTTTGAGTTGACGAGCACTTCCACAGGAGGTGTAGCTGATGGGGAGAATTTGAGTGTCTGGAGAGAAGGTGAAATTGAAATGGAGTATGGGAAAAAGGGAAGTCGGGCAGTTTACCTCGGATGGAATTACGAGAAATTGAATGAAGGAATTGATACACTTTGGAAAGATGAAGCGAAGCCTTCTATTCCTGATTCTGCTTTGGCGAGCTACTCGATTACTCTTGATTCGATGAGTTTCAGACCGGACTCTACTTCAGTTTTGATCTTTTCTTTGGCAGAATCAACAGAAAGCTCAAATCCAAAATCTGAGGGGAAATGGAAGAATGAAAATTCTGAGGATGATGAGGATCAGAATAATGCTACTAATTCAAGCGAAGTGCTAAACAATGAGCTTGACGAAAAGGAAGAGGACGGAGACGAAATTAAGAAACCTCAAGCACCTTTAGATTTCACAATTATACTTTCAGATTCGACTGGGGAAAAGTTAACTTTTCTGCTTTCTGAATTTTCTCATCTCCAGAGGCAGATCAAGTCTAGGGTAATGAAAATCGACTTTTTGGATGAGAATGATCATTCAGAAAATATCTTTCAAACCTTCTTTTTTGATCTGGAGAAAATCCGTGTCCTGAATCCAAAATTCAGATTTACTTCACTTCTTGAGATTCGCTTTGAGTTTGATCAAAATGAAAGCGGAGTCATCATTGTGGATAAGATTGGGCACATGAAAAATTTGAATATTGCAAAGCTTAATTAAGTCTCTATTAAACAAATGTATGCACTCTATCAAAATCATCACAAGATATTTACTTCGTTAATGCGATTAGCCCTTGAAAATTCAACAATTTGTAAGAACTTTATTTTTAATAAATAACACACAATTTTTTTTATGAATAATTTTGAGAGTAAAATATGGAGGATTTTATCCTTCATTTTCTTAGTAGTAGCTGCAAGTGCTTGTCAAAAACCTGAGGGGTTCACAAAAGTGGTCTTGATAGAAGGAATTGATGAGCCAATGGCAATGACATTTCTTCCAGATAATCGAATTCTTTTTGTGGAAAGAAAAGGTGCTGTGAAGATTTTGGATCAAAAAACCAGAAAAATTTGGCTAGCTGCTACGATTCCGGTTTCTACCAAATACACCAATAAAGAAGGACTCGTAATCGAATCTGAAGAAGGAATAATGGGAGTGGTCGTTGATCCAGATTTTGAAAAAACCCCATGGGTGTATATTTATTTTGCAGACCCTGAAGAGCCCCAACATGTGTTGGCGAGATATGATCTAAATGGGAGTACCATAGATGAGGCATCGAAAAAAATTCTTTTGGTTGTTCCAATACAAAGGGGTGTTAATCATACTGGAGGTAAAATGGTTTTCGATCAAGAAGGAAATCTTTACCTAACTATTGGAAATAACACGATAAACCCGAGATCAGGAACTTCCAGCTTGGATGAACGACCAGGATTTGAAAAGGCCGATGATCAAAGAACTGCCGGGAATACCAATGATTTGAGAGGTAAAATTCTAAGAATCCATCCTGAAGACGATGGAACTTACACGATTCCAAAAGGGAATTTATTCCCAGAGGGTACTGAAAGGACCAGACCTGAAATTTATACTATGGGTCATAGAAACCCTTGGAAGGTTAGCCTGGATAGTGAAACGGGATATATGTATTGGGGAGAAATAGGGCCTGACTCTGATGCTGATTCGATTGGGGGATCTAAGGGGTATGATGAATTTAATCAGGCCAAAGGACCTGGCTTTTTTGGATGGCCATATTTCATTGGAGATAATCAGGCGTACAAGAGACATGACTTTTCTACGGGCACATATGGCGAGCCATTTGATGTGAATAATCCAGTGAATGAATCTGTAAATAACACGGGTATAAGAGAGTTGCCTACTCCTGTGGTACCTGCTTTTATCTGGTATCCTTATGATGTTTCGGAAGACTTTCCATTGTTGGAAAGCTCTTCAAGAAGTGCCACTGGAGGTCCGGTGTTCAGAAGGAAAGATTTTGATAAAGAAGCTCCCTATGTTTTTCCAGCCTACTACGAGGGAAAATGGTTAATCGTAGATTTTATGCGAGGCTGGATTATGTCTGTGAGCATGGATGATAATGGAGATTATAAATCTATGGAGAGATTCCTTCCAGAGGAGACATTTAGTTCCGCAATTGACATGGATTTTGGTCCAGATGGAGCGCTGTATATTCTTGAATATGGCGAAGGTTGGTTCAAAAGAAATCGCGATTCTAGAATAGTGAAAATCGAATATAATAGAGGAAATAGAAGACCAAATGTGAATGTAAGGGCTGATAAATTAGCTGGTGCCGTTCCATTTACTGTAAACCTCACCTCAGAGGGAACCAATGATGATGATAATTATGATAAGGGGAAACTTACCTACAGTTGGGAGATTACTTCTGATAATGGAACTGCAATAAATCTAAAGGGAGCAGATGTGTCTTATATTTTTAAGGCAGCTGGCGCTTATAAAGTAACACTGACTGTTACGGATACTAAGGGGATATCTAATTCGGCAAGCCTTGACTTAGTGGCTGGAAATGATCAGCCTGCGGTAAGTATTGATTTCAAAGGGAAAAATAAGACCTTCTATTTTGGAGAGAAGTCATTTGATTATAAAGTAATAGTGACTGATAAAGAGGATGGTAGTACGGCCAATGGCTCCATCAAGAAAGAGGAAGTAGCCATTACTTTTGATTATGTTCCAGCTGGCTTTGATCCAATCGAGCTGGCATCAAAACATAGTGGAGCTGAAACAAATGCTGTTCTAAATATTGGACGTAACCTCATCGAATCAAGTCGTTGTACATCTTGTCATCAATTTGATTCGACTTCAGTTGGTCCAAGCTATGCTGCAGTTGCCAAAAAGTATCCAAATACTCCTGCAAATGTCAACATGTTGGTAAAGAAGATAATTAATGGAGGAAGCGGTGTTTGGGGAGAATATGCTATGAGTGCCCACCCACAGCTTTCTGAAGCTGACGCAAAGCGTATGGTGAAGTATATTTTTAGCTTAAATGAGGATCAGTCCACCGTATCATCACTTTCATTGGAGGGAAAAATTTACCCTGAGGTACCAGAAGGAGAAGATGGTCAGGGAGGATATTTACTCAGAGCTTATTATTCAGATAAAGGATCGGGAAATGTCACCTCTTTATCCGGTGAAGATTTTGTGGCTTTGAGAAATCCATACCTAGACCCTCAGCTAGCTGAAATAAGGAAAGGCGTTCAATTAGTGACAAAACCTAGCGTCAATTTCTTTATGGTGGGAGATCAATCCCACATTGGGTTCAAAGAAATCGATATGACAGGCATCAAAGAAATCATGCTCTATCTAGGAATTAGTGACCGTGATCTAGCTAAAGGAGCTTCGGTTGAAATCCGATTGGACTCCCCTACTGGCAAATTAATTGGCCAGACTGACAAAGTCACTGAAGCTCCAAATAGTAGTTTTAGACCAGCTGCTGGTGTTTCAAAATTTGAGTGGAGAAGACAAAATTCTGCAAAATCATCAGCCACCGTATCTCCTGTAAGCGGTAAACATGATATTTACTTTGTTTTCAAAAATCCAAAAGCGAAAGCCGAAGAAGTCTTGGTTTCTGTTAATGAAATTCAATTCAAAAACTAGTTTAAATAAAGTTGAATCTACTCCCTTTGGAGTTTCTTGCGATCTGGTGGATGCTTGAAGGAGATGGATTGTAAACCAAAAAAGTCTCAGACCATTCGGTCTGAGACTTTTTTGGACTTAGTTTTCATTGATTCTAGTGGTGTCAGGCTTTGCCGGTGTTTTGGTTTTGGGCAAGAATCCTTTTAGTAATTTCTTAGCCTCTTCCACGGCCTTATCTTTAGATCCACTCACTTGCTGCTGTAGTTCCTTTTTTACACTATCCTGAATCAATTCAGCTTTAAGTTTTAGCTCCTGTTTGATGCTATCCTGTGCAACATTGAATTGCTCTGTAGCTTTTGATTGAAGGGACTGAGTTTCGCCGGATATCCGGGCTTTGAGCGCATTGCTCAGTAGCGCTTCCATACTATTTCCTCCAGCCAAAGCTATTTTCGGAGAATTATAATTTCCTGTTAGATTTAATGCTAAAGGAATCATTGAGTTTTCATCCATTTGCGTTCCCGATATAGTAGCTAAGATTGCATTGGCTTGTGCTCCAAACTTACCAGCTGGTACCAGCATATTGATTAGGTAATTTAAGGAGCCATCAAAGCCTGCAGAGCCTTGAATGTTGGCTTGATAATCCCACAGTTTGACATCAAACGGGCGGACATCCATTACCCCATTTTCGATCGAGATTGGAATGGAGATATTTTTGAGCTGAAGTGTATTGACATCTTTCAATCGGGTAAGACTAGTAATTCCCTCCAGAATTTTACTGTCTTTCAACGCCGTCTCTGCCACTTTCAAAAGCCCTTTACCATCCAAACTGGAAAGAATAGGCATCATATCCTGACCTAATATTCCTGATAGATTAATATTGGTATTGAACCGTCCCGAAAGATTCTGAGCAATTGGCGCAAAAGCCTTAATGGTATTGAATGCGATAAAAGACTCTGCTATACTGAGGTCTGCTATAGACAAATCAAAGTCGAATTTTGGATTACTTAGGTCTCTTGGATCATAGCTGCCATTCAACCCTATCGTTCCACCTAACGTCGTCATGCTCGCATCTGAAAAAGTCAGGACACCTTCACGTAGCAAAATTTTCCCCTTAATATTTTTCAAGGTCATTTTTTCATACAGAACCTCATCGGCAGTTGCCGCCATTGTGAAATCAACGTTTTTTGGAAGTTCGATTACACTAAGGCTAGATGTAGTATCCGTGGTTGCGCCTTCGGTCATCCATTCATTTGCATTGAATCGAGGACTTTTTACCGTTAATTGACCCTGGAGAGTTCCCTCATCGGTGAGGAAATAATTCATGTAGTTCGAAAGTGTGCCGCTGGCCTGAACAGGACTTTGGCCAAGTCTGGAGTCAAACTCGATTAAGTCGATTCGATCAGGGCTGAAGCTTGCTCGAGCTTTTGAAATCTCCACTCCTTGTGGAACTTCGGTTGAGGAAAATTTGAACTGATCTACAGCTAGTGCCCCCCGAGTTTCCAATTGATTATATTTTTTGGCTTCGATGGCTGCATAAGACCCTTTTGTCTTCAAGTCCGCCTGAATTTTACCTTCCATTTGAAGCCCATCCATTGGGAAAATTGCTAGGATTTTTTTCAAATCTACTGCTCCTATGATTTCCCCATCCCAGACGAGTTGATCAAAATTCCGGATTTTCAATTTTCCGCTGATTTTTTCCTCTTCCAGTACGAAACCAAATTGGCTTAAATCAACCAAAAAATCAGACATGTTTCCACTTTGATTTTGAATGCTTGCATTAATATTCATTTGCTCGATCGGCGCTGGATAATCCGCACTTTTCGCATAGCCATTAGTCAGTAAAAGCTTGGCATCAATGGCCGGGATAACTTTTGCTACCGAATCATATCTTCCTTTTGCCGAGGCATCCAGAGCTAGATTGCCCTTTAGCGCGAGCCCTTCAATCGGAAAAATAGTGGTGAGCTCTTCTAGGTTTAATTCACCTTTCAAAGTTCCGTCCATGGTGTAGCTGATCAAATCTTGTAGAAAGAATCTCCCTGAGATCGGATTGCTACCAAAATCCAACTTGAACGTAGGAATACTAATTGAAGTATTATCCAAGTTGCTGGTCTCATTTTTTGCCCGAAAGTCAAGATTGATATTTTTCACAGGAAGAGGGAGATCAGGATATTTGAACATCCCGTCGCTGATGGTCATTCCAATATCGAATGCAGGGAATTTCTCATCGTTGTAAATTCCTTTGACAAACCCTTGAAAAGCCATTGTACCTGAGGTCTCCAAGCTGGAAAAACTTTCGGTATAAATCCCAGGAACCAAGGAAAGAAGACTTTTAAACGAATTCTCTTTGCCGTCAAAAGCCAAATCGAGCTCAATATCATCAGTAGGCATAGCGACATATCCTTTCAAGTCGAAAAGGAAATCGTTGAGTTGGAAATTACCCTCGTCGAAGGAGAATTTCATCTTGTCCATATCGACCTGAACGAGTGCATTGCCTTTGAAATCCTTGTTGCTGAGGTAGCTAATTCCTTCATAGCTGATATCTGCTATTGTGGAACTTAGCTCGAGTGGAAGTGCATAAACTGTACTGGTGAATTCACCAGATCCGCTGGCTTTCAATCCTCCCAAAGCCATAAAATAGTCTAGCTCGCGGTCATCATAGACAAAGTTCAAGTTATTAACCTCGATGAGGTTAGCCGCGATTTTTAAATTGCTTTCTTCAGCGCTACTTTCATCTTCTGAGGGATTGGTAATGTCATAATTAGCACGACCATCTTCTAAAACTTTGACATAAAGGCTTCCCCCATTGAGGTGAATACCCGTCAGAGTGGGATACTCATCAAACAGAACCGATTTGAGATTAAAATCGATCTGAAGTTCGTTTAGAGCAAGTAAGGTATCTCCTTCGAAAGGCGCATTTCCCACAATTTTGAAATCTTCTACTCCCGCAGAAATATTGGGAAATCTTCTGAAGAAGCTGAGACTAATATTATCCAAATCATAAATAACCTGAGCATTGATGGACTTGGAGATTTCCTGATCGATCCGTGCAGCGATTTTGTCTTTGTATATGAAAGGCAAAGCAAGGGCTGAGATCAAAAGGAAGCCGATAATTCCCGATAGGATAAGAACTGTTTTTTTCATGAATATGTAATTTGAAGCCATTCGAGGATGGAACTGTAATTATTCCGATCAACAGGGAGCATGTTAAGTATCTACGCAGGATTTAAGAATGAGGACTTATTTCCTAACAAGATTTAAGCCGAATTAGTAGCATTTTCCTTCAAGAAAAATGTCAATGCCTATCCTTTCGAAGATACAATGCCAAATTTTATGACCCTGGAAATGAGATTCCATTCACTCTTCGGTAGAGATTGAGTGCATACTTGTCCGTCATTCCGGAAATGAAATCAACTAATGCACGAAGTATGGGGTAAGGATTTACTTCAGCACCCCAACCTTTAAGTGGAAAATCCTCCGGAAGTAGCCTTAATATGCTTTTGTCCTGTCCAGAAAAACGCTCCGGAAGGTAGAATTGATGATAAAGAGCTTTTGAAAACACCGAAAGCAATCCTTCCAAGACTTGAAACCCTGCAGCTTCTTTTTCCAACACAATCTTTGATCGATAAATCAGCCGGACTGATACTTCCGTGATCTTTTGTAAAGCTTTTGCCGAAGGAATAATATCGGTAAGCGACTTATCAAAATTTCCCTTGCACATGCTTTCCTCATACTGGGCAAACACTTCCACCGTTTCTTGAATTAGCTCGCCGATCGCCAGGGCGCGAAGGGCGCCTAGATTTTGGGCATTACTTCGCCCCTCCATTTTTTTACGGTCAAACTTGTCTTTCAAAATTGGTGAAAGGAGCTTTACCGTTTCATCAAATCCAACCAGGCCAAGCGTGCATCCGTCCTCCAAGTCGATGATGCTGTAACAAATATCATCTGCAGCCTCAACCAAAAATGCCAGAGGGTGTCTAAACCAGCATTCTGAACTGGATCGCTCCATGCCTAGTACGGCGGCAAGCTGTTCAAAATCTGTAGCTTGATTTGCAAAATAGCCATACTTTTTTTGACTTCGTCGGGCGAAATCACGCTGCTGGATCAAACTTGGTCTCGGGTATTTTGTAAATGCTGCCAAAGTAGCATGGGTGAGTTTTAAGCCAAATTGCTTAGAAGTCAACATTCGAAAGCCCTGAGCATTTCCCTCAAAATTGCAGAGATCGAATAATTGCTCTGGACGGATGTGAGATTCCCAATATTTTCCTGCCGGGTGAAATTTGAAAAAATCGGAGATTGCCTCCTCTCCAGCATGTCCAAATGGTGGGTTTCCAATGTCATGCGTTAAGGCAGCTGCAGCTACGATGGCACCAATATCATAAGCAGTAATGCCTCTATTGCTCAGGTTTGGATATTTTTTGAGTAAAAACTCCCCAGCTATTTTCCCAAGAGATCTTCCTACACTTGACACTTCAAGACTATGCGTGAGTCTTGTATGAACAAAAGCCTGCTCTGGAAGGGGGAAAACCTGAGTTTTATCTTGAAGATTACGAAAGGGAGCTGAAAAAATAATTCGATCGTAATCTACTTCAAATTCACTTCGTGTATCCTGAGGCTGTTGTTTGTTCGGAGTATCACCAAATCTCCCCTTGGTGAGGAGGTATTCCCATTTCATCATCCCCAAAAATAAGAAGGTCCTAGCATTATCCCTTACTATAGCAAAGAATCATGCTGGCATGGACCTTGCCTATACCGTAGCAGACTAAACCAACTATTTCTATGAAGACTATTTTGAATTATTTTATGCTTGCACTCATCGCAGTTGTCGGGTTTTCCTGCAATAATGATGACGAACTCCTTGTTGGATCCGCTAAAGTTGATTTTTACCTAGTTGATGCTCCGGGAGATTTCGATCAAGTCTGGATTGAAGTCATTGCTTTGCGCATTAAAGCTGATGACAATGACCAAAATGACGACGATGATCTTCAAGACGATTCTGACGAATCTTCATGGGTGGAGATTCCATTCGAAGAAGGAAGTAGATATGTAAATCTTTTGGATTTGACAGGAGAGAATTCGCAGTTTTTAGGATCAGAGATTTTTCCAGAAGGCGAAATCGATCAGCTGAGATTAGTATTAGGCGATGACAATTATGTGGTAATAGACGGGAAACGCTCAGAACTAAAAACTCCAAGTGCACAGCAAAGTGGCCTGAAGATCAAGCTGAATGAGTCTATCGACGGAGGAAGGGCTTATGATATCGTAATAGACTTTGACGTCGAAAAGTCAATTGTTGTAGCTGGAAACTCAGGCAACATTATTTTGAAGCCAGTGCTGAGAGCATATGTGAGGGAAGCTGCATCTGGAATCATGGGTCAGGTATTTCCAAAAGGAGCTCAGCCTGTTACTGTAAATGCAACTAAAGGAGACGATGTATATAATACGAGTGTAGACGTGAATGGTAATTTTAAAATTCAGGGAATGGATGATGGGTTATATACGTTGATCTTTACTCCTAATTCAGGATATACCGCTGTTACAAAAACCGGAATCCTTGTCGAAGAGGGAAAAATGAAAACAATCGATCCGATCACCCTCTTACCTAAGCAGTAAATTTAAAGCCGGTTTAGACCGGCTTTTTTTTTGCCTTATTTTTTGAGCTAAATTTGCCTCTGTGAATAAAACCATTTTACTCTTTTTGCTTTTTGGATTCTGTTTGATCTATTCCTGCGAACAGGCAGATTCGGGGCCAAAGTCCTTGATCAATTTGGTTTTGGTGGATACTCCTGCGAAGTGGGACTCAGTTCTGGTAGAGATTGAAGGAGTAGAATTAGAAATTTTGGTTCAGGGAAGGGAAACCGAGAGCCAGATCTTTTACCTTGAATATAAAACGGGAGATAAGCAGATTAGGGTTAGCGACCTGATAGGAGGCCAAGGTTTAATCATCGGCAGAGAAGAACTTCCTGCAGGAAAAGTAATTGGACTCAGGGTTCAAATGGGTAAAAATCATATTCTTTATCAAGAAAAAAAGGGCTATGCTATGCCCTTGGTGGATCCGAACAATGTTTTTGTCCCATTAGTAGCAGAACTGGATTTGGAAGCAGGAATCGCCTACGATGTGATCTTGGACATGGACTTGGAAAAATCAATACTTCAGAAAACTACATCTCCATTAAGTTTTCAATTAGCCCCCTTTTTTACGCTTATTGAAGGAGCTTCATCAGGAGAACTTCAAGGAACGGTCTCTCCATTGACACTGAAACCAGCCATCTTTTTAATTCAAGGAACAGATTCCATCAGTACTCATCCGACGACTTCAGGAGGTTATTTATTCAGGGCAGATCCAGGAAATTATTCGCTTTATTTTGATCCAAAAGACGTTAGATATGTTGGTGAGATGGCATCTAACGTGATAATAGAGGAAGGAAAAACTACAACTTTCCCAGTTCATACCTTCAAGATCAAGCCATGAGCCCTATTGATGAGCGATATATGCAGCGAGCGCTGGAGCTTGCAGCAATGGGTTTAGGTAGTGTTAGTCCCAATCCCATGGTGGGTTGTGTGATTGTCCATGAGGATCAAATCATTGGAGAAGGCTACCACCAAAAATACGGCGAGGCACATGCGGAAGTCAATGCGATCAATTCAGTGAAAGACCAGTCCTTACTTCAAAATGCGACTGCTTATGTGACTTTGGAGCCTTGTGCCCATTGGGGGAAAACACCTCCTTGTGCAAATCTTTTGGTTGAAAAAAAGATTGCCCGTGTAGTGATCGCGGCAGTAGACTCCAATCCTTTGGTTGGTGGAAAAGGAATCGAGATTCTTGAAAGCGCAGGAATAACCTTGATTTCAGGAGTTTTAGAAAAAGAGGCTAGGATTCAAAACAAGCGGTTTTTTACTCAAATAGAGAAAAAAAGACCGTATGTGATTTTGAAGTGGGCTCAGACTGCCGATGGTTTTGTGGCTAGATCAGACTTTTCTTCCAAATGGATCAGTAATTCAGCAAGCAGGCAATTGGTTCATAAGTGGAGGTCAGAAGAAGATGGAATTTTGGTTGGGAAAAATACAGCAACCTACGACGATCCTTCCTTGAATGTCAGAGAATGGGTCGGTGAAAATCCAACTCGCTTGGTCATTGATTCTAGATTGGAATTGCCCCAAACGCTCAAGCTTTTTGATCAAACCATTCCTACGATTTGCTTTAATACTTTGAAGTCAGAAAAGCTGGAAAATTTAGAATATGTCAAGCTTAGCGAGTCTTTTGAGATTTCAGAACTGCTTGATGAAGTGGCTAAACGAAATATTCAAAGTATTATCGTGGAAGGAGGAAGTTTTCTCCTTTCTAAATTTATAGCGGCCGAACTTTGGGATGAGGCTCGTGTGTTTACAAGTCAAAATAAGTTTGAGGCAGGAATTCCTGCTCCAACATTGAATCAAATCAGTGCTGAATCCTATCAAATCCAATCGGATTTACTCCAAATCTATTACCATGTCTGAAAACCTTTATATCTCTGTTTCTGCTAGCAAATCGGAAAAATACGAAACCATCCTTCCACAAATCGAGGCTTTGATTTCTGGAGAACCAGATCTCTATGCAAACCTTGCAAATATTTCTGCTGCCCTGAAGGAAGCTTTTGGTTTTTTCTGGGTGGGATTTTACCTCGTAAAAGGGGATCAATTAGTGCTAGGACCCTTTCAAGGCCCAATAGCTTGTACCCGAATCAATCCGGGCAAAGGAGTCTGTGGCACAGCCTGGGTAGAAAAGAAAACACAATTAGTGCCCGATGTCGAGGTTTTTCCTGGACATATTGCTTGCAGTGCAGCTTCTAAATCCGAGGTAGTTGTTCCTGTATTTAAGGGAGGCGAAGTGGTAATGGTCTTGGATGTGGACAGTGATCAGCTGGATGATTTTGATTCGGTGGATCAAGAATATTTAGAGAAGTTGATGGGGATGCTCGAAAGTACTTTTTGATTCTGAATCCGTGGAAGCATTTATGTATGTTTTGAAATGTGGTAATGGAGATTATTATAAAGGAAGTACTAAAATCTAGAAAGAAGAATTGAAGAGCACCAATTGGGGCTAGGCGCTAATTTTACAAAGAAACACCTGCCCGTTAAACTTGTATATTTTGAAGTATTTGATAGGATTGACCTAGCGTTCTTAAGGGAAAAGCAAGTTCAAAAATAGTCCAAAGCTAAAAAGGAGGCTTTAATCGATAAAGATTTTGAAAAATTGAAGTCGCTAAGTAAAGGAAAATCTTAACCCCTCGACTTCGCTCAGGGTCCATTTAGTATAAGTAAAGTGAAGGGTAGAGAGATTGAAAAGCGTAAGCGCTTTTCAATCTCTCTACCCTTCTCACTAATGTAAATTTCCTCTGGCCGAGCGAAGTCGAGGCCAGTTAGATTTATTGTTAGAGATCGGCACAACTTAGTTTAATATCATAAAAAATTGTTCCCCGCTTAACTCTAAGATGAAAATGAAATCAGACCCTTTAGACTGTTTTATTCTTGGATTATAGAGAATTCATGATAAACCCCCTCAAAACCTCAATAACCTCTTTTTTTCGCTCGACTTGACCCATATGACCAACGCCTTCTAATTCATAATATGAAGAGAAAGCTTCTTTCTGTAGTCGGCTTGCTTCAATTTTTACGGCACCGTCCTCCGTTCCTGCAATCAATAATTTTGGGCCTTTATAGTCCTCAAGAATCTGAAGTCGTGATTTTCGATCACGCATGGCTTCTGAGTATGCGATCAATCCGACAAGGCTGGATTCTTTGGATTGGGTCACGGCTGAATCTATTTCCTTTTCAAAATGAGCTCGGGTGGAAGCCGTAAAAAGTTGCGGGACGAAGGCAGTTACGAATTTGTCAACGCCTTGCTTTTTGATAAAGGTGATGGTTTTGTTTCGAGAATGCTTTTTCTCTTTATCATCATCAAAAGCAGTCGAATGGATCAAACCGATTCCTTTAATTCGATTACCCATAAGTTCTAAAAGTGCCAATGCTACATACCCGCCTAAGGAATGGCCGATTACAACAGGACTTTCAATCTTCTGCTCCTCCATCCATTCTTCAAGTAGGACAGCGACCTCTTCCAAGGTGACTTGATTCGAGGAGATTGGGGATTTACCAAATCCTGGCAAGTCAGGATAAAAGACATGAAAATCTGAAGCAAGTGTGGACGCAATATCATCCCACATGGCTCCGATTTCACAAAACCCGTGAATAAAGACAACAGGATTCCCCTTCCCTTTTTCAGAAAAATGAATTACCGACATCTACGAAATTTTAATTAGAATATTTTGGATACTTCAGCAAGGTTTCTGACAGCATCTGCGATACCTTCTGGATCAAACCCACATTCATGATGAAGTTCAATCTGCTCGCCATGCTCAATAACTTCGTCAGGAATACCCAGTCTTTTCACCTGAGCCTGATAGCCATGATCTGTCATCCACTCAATTACTGCAGAACCGAATCCACCCATTAGGCAACCATCCTCTACAGTGATTACTTTTTTGAATTTACCAAAGATCTCGTGGAGCAATTCTCCGTCCAAAGGCTTTACAAATCGCATGTCATAATGTGCGGGATTTAAGCCTTCTTTTTCAAGATTTTCACACGCTTCTACGACATAATTACCAATGTGTCCAATCGTCAAAATAGCAACTCCTTCACCTTCTCTCACTATTCGACCTTGTCCTGTTGGAATCTGCTCAAATGGAGTTCGCCACTCTGGCATCACTCCTGCACCTCTTGGATATCGGATCGAATAAGGTCCTTGGTGAAGTGAACCAGAATACATCATGTTTCGAAGCTCTTCTTCGTTCATCGGGGCGGCTACCACTAGATTTGGAATACATCTAAAATAGGCAATATCGTAAGCACCATGATGTGTTGGTCCATCAGCTCCGGCAAACCCCGCCCGATCTAGGCAAAGTACGACGGGTAGATTCTGAAGGCAAACATCATGTACGACCTGGTCATAGGCCCGCTGCATGAAAGTAGAATAGATATTACAGAATGGAATTAATCCCTGAGTGGCCAATCCTGCTGAAAAAGTTACTGCATGCTGCTCAGCGATACCTACGTCAAAAGCACGATCAGGCATTGCCTTCATCATGATATTCATAGACGATCCAGATGGCATCGCAGGAGTTACTCCCATGATTTTATCATTCATTTCCGCTAGCTCTACCAAGGTATGGCCGAAGACATCTTGATATTTTGGTGCTTGTGGTGTACTTGGAGTTTTCTTGAAAATCACCCCGGTTACTTTATCGAAAGTTCCTGGAGCATGCCAGGTGGTTTTGTTTCCGTTTTCTGCAGGAGCGTAGCCTTTTCCTTTTACTGTGACACAGTGTAGGATTTTGGGACCGGGAATGTCTTTTAGATCTTTCAAAATCTCCGCCAAATGATTTACATCGTGCCCATCAACTGGACCGAAATAACGCAAATTCAATGATTCAAAAAGATTACTCTGATTGAGTAATGCAGATTTGATTCCCCCTTCTACTTTGGAAATAACTTCCTGGGCGCTACTGCCAAACTTGCTGAATTTGCCTAATATTTTCCATACCTCATCCTTCACCTTATTATAGGTATGTGATGTGGTGATATCTGTTAAATAGTCCTTCAAGGCACCCACATTCGGGTCGATGGACATACAGTTATCATTGAGAATGATCAAAAGGTTAGTATCACTGACACCGGCATGATTCATGGCTTCGAAGGCCATTCCGCCCGTCATGGATCCATCTCCAATCACTGCTACATGCTGAATTCCTGATTTTTTGTATTTGGAAGCTACAGCCATTCCTAAGGCTGCTGAAATCGAAGTGCTGGAATGACCTACTCCAAAGGTATCATAATCACTTTCTTTCCGCTTGGGAAAGCCAGAAAGCCCACCATAAACGCGATTGGTATGGAATTGGTCTCTTCTGCCAGTAAGGATTTTGTGTCCGTATGCCTGATGGCCTACGTCCCAAACGAGTTGATCTTCTGGCGTATTTAAAATGTAATGAAGCGCAACAGTCAATTCTACTACTCCCAAACTTGCTCCAAAATGTCCTCCATAGACGGAGACATTGTCAACGATAAATTGACGCAATTCATCACAAATTTGAACCAACTTATCCTTATCAAATTTCTTAAGGTCAGCTGGGCTATTAATTTGAGCTAATAATTCTCCTGGTTGGATCAGCATTCTGATTTTTCAATTTCACAAAAAGATAACATTACTATCGGGTCTTTGTTTTCCCGTTAGTGTAATCATACAGAGTCTTTGCTCTTACAACAGTCATTCCAAAGAATTTTTACCTTTATTAGATATCTTTGGCTGTCACTAGGCAAAATTAACCATTAATTTAAATATTCTTTGAGTTTCGAAATCAAATTACCCCTCTTCGAAGGCCCATTCGACTTGATGCTGTTCTTTATTGAGCGGGATGAATTGGATATTTATGATATTCCTATCTCCAAGATTACTAATGATTTTCTGGATTATATTCATCATTTGGAGAAAATGGAAATTGAAGTTGCAAGCGACTTTATCCTCTTTGCAGCTACTCTGATGAAGATAAAGTCTCGAATGCTTCTTCCTAGGCCTGAACTAAATGAAACAGGAGAGGAGGTTGATCCTCGTGAGGAATTGATCAGAAATCTATTGGAGTACAAGAAATATAAATCTGTAGTTGGAGATTTAGCTACATTGGAATGGGAGCGTCTTTCGAAAGAAAAGCGAGGAAACATCGCCGCGGAGCTCCATGCCTTGACCAAAGTAGAAGACGTAGATGCAGAGATGCAGCATGTGGATTTGTATAAATTGCTGAAGGTTTTCCAGCGAACGATAGCAAAAATGGCGTCGAGAGAAGAGCAGACTACTCACACTGTGATCCAGTATCCTTATACCATCACTCAACAAAAAGACTTTGTCTTGGAAAAAATAAGCTTCAAAAAGCAAGTCCCTTTTACTGATTTCATCGCCTACAAGGCCGACAAAATATTTGTGATCTATACCTTTTTGGCAATTCTCGAGCTGCTTCAACTTGAATTGGTTACCATTGTGATCGGTGAAGGATTTAATAATTTTTGGGTAGAAAAGACTGAACCGTTGGCGATAGCTTAGGTATGAAGTTGGACAACAAAAAAATCTTTCAAACACTCAACCCGAATAAGGTCTGGGTACCAGTTCTAATAGGACTCGCAATTGTATTTGCGATGTTTTACTTCGACCCTTCCATTAATGCGAATAGCCTCAAGGTCATAAAGGATGCTTCCATTTCCTGGATTATTGTTGCAGCCTTGTTTATCCTGATTAGAGATACTGGATATGTCTTTCGGATTCGAGAGATTACCGGTAAGCAGCTTACATGGACTAGGGCGATCTATGTGATTATTCTCTGGGAGTTTGCATCAGCAGTTACGCCTTCTGTCGTAGGTGGGACTGCAGTAGCAATGTTTATTCTCAATAAAGAAGGAATCAAGCTTGGTCGAGCGATTGCGTATGTAATGGTTACTGCGATTTTGGACAATCTTTTCTTTGTGATCGGGGCACCGATTATTCTTTTTTTTGCACAAGGAAATATTTTTCCTACCGGCAAAGTCTTAGAGTCTCAGCTTCAGAATAGTCTAGAGGCGATTTTTTGGATAAGTTATGCACTTTATGCCTCCTATAGCTTGGTCATGGCTTTGGCGCTCTTTTATCGACCGCGCGTTTTCAAATGGATCTTAATGAAGATTTTCTCCATCAAATTTCTCAGAAAGTGGAAGCATGATGCAGACGAATATGGAAATCAAATCATAGAGGCTGCTAAAGAATTATCAGGTAAAAGCCTGCGCTGGTGGATCCCTCTAATTCTTGCTACTATCTTGATTTGGTCATCGAGGTACTTTATGTTGAATGCGTTGATTTCAGCTTTTGTACCACTCAGCATTGAACAAAACATAATCGTTTTTGCCAGACAGGTGATCATGTGGATCGTGATGATGATCTCGCCGACCCCGGGAAGTAGCGGGACTGCTGAGTTTTTCTTCGCCCAGTTCTTCACTCAATTCTTAGAAGGATATACCTTTATCACCAGTATCCTTTGGAGATTGCTCTCCTATTATCCTTACTTGGTTTTAGGAGCAGTGTTCTTACCTAGATGGATTAAACAGGTCTTTTTTAAGAAAAAGAAAAAAAAATCATCCACTGATGCTCCATTATCTTAGTGTCGATCAACTTGTAAAAATCACCGGGGGGAAGCTAATCAATAGCGGTAAAAATCTATGGATCGATCAAATCAGTATTGATTCGAGACAGATTTATAATCCTAGTAAAACGCTCTTCGTTGCACTTCAAGGAGCAAAAGCAAAAGGAGAAAGCTTTATTCCGGCTTTGGTCGAATTAGGTATAGAAGTCTATTTGGTACCTATAGAAGCGGTAGAAAAACTGGCAGAAACCTTCGAAAAGGCATCCTTCATTGGCGTACCGGACGCGAGAAAAGCACTTCAACAAATCGCAAAATACACGCGGGAGCAATTCAAAGCACCCGTCGTTGGGATCACCGGAAGTAATGGAAAGACCATTGTCAAGGAGTGGCTGGCGCAAATCTTAAGTCAAAGCTTTGCGGTAGCAAAAAGTCCAAAAAGCTACAACTCACAAGTCGGTGTACCACTTTCAATTTTTGGAATCAAGGCCGCTCACCAAGTGGCGATCCTAGAAGCTGGCATTTCCCATTTGGGAGAAATGGATGCTCTGGCAAAGATGATTCAACCAAATCTTGGGATTTTCACAAATATCGGAACCGCTCATCAGGAGGGATTTTCTGACTTGAAGTCCAAGCTAACTGAAAAATTAGCCCTATTTCAGTCTGCGGATTTGATTATTTATTGTCAAGATCAAGAATTTGTCAAGCAGCAAATGGAGGAGATTTTTCCTTTTGATCGAAGAATAGCTTGGTCTGACCTTCCTGGAGCCACATTTACCAGATCCTTAAAGTTGGGAATAGGTAACTCTAGGATGATTCTAATAAAGCAAGACTTGAGTACGTATACTTTCAATTTGCCCTTTTCTGATGTCGCATCGGTAGAAAATATTACCCATGTAATTATCGCAGCACTTACTTTGGGACAAGACCCCGCATTAATTCAATTAGGCATCAGTCACCTCAAGCCCGTGGATATGCGCCTTACCTTGAAACCCGGCATCAATGATTCCTTGATTATCGATGATACTTATACCAATGATTTGGCGGGATTGAAAGTGGCGCTTGACTTTATGCAGCAGCAGCGGCCAAAGCGTAAAAGGGTCATCATCTTGTCGGACATGCTTCAGCAGGGCGATCCAGAATCGCTATATCAAGAAGTTTTAGCATTGATCGATCGCTATCAATTCGATGAAATCTATGGTGTGGGAAATGAAATAAAGCTTTTGGGAAAAGGACTCGGCGCAAAATTTAACTTCTTCAACTCCACAGAAGGGCTACTTTCTGAGCTAGACCCAAATTCATTTGCCAATGATTTAATTCTGATCACTGGAGCTAGAGCCTTTGGTTTTGAACGAATCGTGAATCGCCTGCAGCAACGAGTTCACGGGACTTCTTTGGAAATCAACCTGAATGCGCTTACCCATAATTTCAATTTTTATAAGCGAAAGCTTAACCCCACCACGAAAGTCATGGTGATGGTAAAGGCATTTGCCTATGGAGGAGGTGCGGCTGAGATCGCGAATCACCTTCAGACTTTGGGGGCAGATTACCTTGCAGTAGCATTTACCGACGAGGGAGTCGCCCTAAGAAAAGAAGGAATTCATCTGCCTATTATGGTGCTGAATCCAGCTGAAGAGTCATTCGCATTATGTCAAGAGTTTAATTTGGAGCCCGTTGTATTTTCGCTCACTTTTTTCCAGAATCTGGCGAATTGGTGTGAAATACAAAATGCCTGGCTGAAAATTCATTTGGACTTGGATACGGGGATGCATCGCCTGGGATTTGAATCGAAAGACTTGCCTGAGCTAGCCGAATTGATTCAGTCCTATCCTAAATTAGAAATTGCCTCCATGTATACGCATTTGGTTGGTGCGGATGAGATGGTTCACCAAGATTTCAGCTTAAGACAGTTCGAGATTTTTAATCTAATGAAGGAAAAAATTCTTGAATTGCTGACCTATACCCCCCTTTGTCATACTTTGAATTCTGCTGGAATAATCGCTTTTCCACAATTTCAGTTTGACATGGTTCGATTGGGAATCGGGCTCTATGGGGTGGAGGTTACGGGCCGATTTGGGACAGCACTTCAATCAATCTCAACGTTAAAGACTACGATCTCTCAGGTTAAAACCTTAGCGGCAGGTGAAACAGTCGGATATTCTCGAAAGGGAAGTCTGCCGAATGGAGGGAAAATAGCAACCCTTTCTATCGGATACGCTGATGGCTATGATCGGCGATTTAGTAATGGAAAGGGGTATGTCTTGATTCAGGGTAAAAAGGCTCCGGTAATAGGCAATGTCTGTATGGATATGGTGATGGTAGATATTTCTGAAATCGAGGCTCAGGCAGGAGATGAAGCGATTATCTATGGGCCAGATATTCCGCTTAAGGATTTGGCGGATCGAATCGGCACTATTCCATATGAGTTGCTTACCAATATTAGCACGAGGGTGAAGCGAGTTTATTACCTGGATTAGCAGAAAGAATAATATTTTCTAAATTAAAGCATGAAAATCACCAAAAAACGACTGGCCCATATCGTATTTGAGTCAGATGATTGGGCTTCTCGGACATTTGATATCATACTACTGATATTGATTTTTGGAAGTATTCTCATCGTGATTTTAGACTCGGTGGCAAGCCTCCGTGCAGAATACGGTGAGTTGTTTTTAACACTAGAATGGGTCTCCACTGCACTTTTTACTATTGAGTATTTATTACGAATCTGGCTGTCTCGAAAGCCAAAAGGTTATATTTTCAGCTTTTACGGAGTAGTGGATTTACTTGCAATCCTGCCCTCATACTTGAGTTTCTTTGTCCTGAATTCCCAATTACTCTCTGTAGTTCGAGCGCTCCGTTTGCTTCGAGTAATTCGAATTTTGAAATTGGGTAGATATGTGGTTGAAGCAGAATTTCTTACCCGCTCACTGAAAGCCAGCTTTCACAAAATCCTGATTTTTATCGGCTTTGTGATTACCATTGTCCTCATTATGGGAACGCTAATGTTTATCATCGAAGGACCAGAGCATGGATTCACAAGTATCCCCGTTGGGATGTATTGGGCGATTGTTACACTAACTACGGTCGGTTTTGGAGATATTTACCCAGTCACAGCTTTAGGTCAGTTTGTGAGTTCGCTCATCATGTTATTGGGCTATGCGATTATAGCGGTGCCAACAGGAATTGTGACCTCCGAGATGGCAAAAAACGCATCTTCCAAAAAATCAGAAAATTTAAGAACCTGTGCATTTTGCGGAAAAGATGGGTTAGATTTTCAGGATAATTTTTGTAAAAATTGCGGATCAAAGTTCCATTAACTTTCCAAATCCAGAAATTTTTGGATGTCTTTGACCATTCCAAAAATTAGGAGGATATCCTCTTGTGTAAATTTATAATCTGGCTTGATTACTCCGTCTACCTCCTTTTTTAGGGTCTTCATTCCTAGAAGATTTGACTTTTCTTTCATTTTGATAGTAGAAAGAATGTTGAGAGAAAATTCATCTCGGATGTTCGATTCGACAATGCTAAGGCCAATATATCTTTTGGGCAACTTCACTTCTACAATATTGTAGTCCTCCGAAATTTCAAGAGAATCCAATACCCCTTTTAGCTCAAGTCTTGTTGCAAGTCGCTGAGCTGTTTCCTCCTCAGGATGGATTATTTCATCCACTCCAATAGCCCGGATAACGGTTTCATGAAGTGCATTTATTGCGCGGCCGATAATGCGTTTAGGATTCATTTGTTTGAATATAGCGGTCGTCATGATTGATGCTCCAACATCTTCTCCAATGGCGATAATTACCACGTCACAATCTTTCATGGGAAGAGTTTTTACGGCTTGAAGGTCGGTCGCATCCAACACTACTGCGTGAGTGATTTTGTTCTGAATCAACTCGATTCTGTTTGGACTACTATCCACACCGATTACTTCATGTCCTAATTCGGTCAATCTCTGTGCGAGATAAGCTCCGAAGTTTCCCATTCCTACGATTGTATATTTCATGTGTTTATAATTTGTTTTTTAAAGGTCACATGGAATCTCGTATGACTTAGAATCATTCCAGTGTTTGTCGCTGGTGACATGCTCGATTTCATGTTGATTTAATTAAGAAACGATTATTGATTCTTCGGGGTATCGATACCGCTGTTCTCCTATTTTTCGGGAAATGGCAACCAAAATGGTAATAGTCCCGACTCTACCCAAAAACATAACAAGCATAATCACAATTTTGCTTGCCGAACTGAGTTTTGCCGTGATTCCCAGACTTAGGCCTACAGTTGCAAATGCACTAAATACTTCAAAAGCTACATCAATAAGCTCCAGTTCAGGATTGAAAATCATGATTAGAAACACGCCCAATCCGATCACAAGAAATGAAAGTGCAATTGCTGCAAAAGATTTTCTGAGAGTTTCTCCGCTTATTTCTCTTCCGAAAACTTCAACTCGCCTCCTTCCGGTCGCTACACTCCAAGTATTGAGAATGGCTACGGCAAAAGTTGTCGTCTTTAATCCTCCTCCCGTAGAACCTGGTGAGGCGCCAATCCACATCAGGATCAGGTAAAAAAGAACGGTAGGCACAGCCAAATTAGTCATATCTACTGTATTGAATCCTGCAGTTCTTGGCGTTACAGCCCCAAAAAAAGAGGTGACGATTTTTCCGTAAGTGCTTAATCCTTTCAGTGAGTTTTCCTGTTCAAATACCCAATAACCAAGAAATCCAATCACCAAAAGTAAACCGGTGGTGTACATCACAAGCCTCGTGTTGATATTGGAAACTCTAGAGGTATGCTTATATTTTTCTAATCCAATAAATTGTCTTATCCCTCCACTGATCACGCGGTGGAAATAATTGTAGTAATTGATGAAGACAGGAAAACCGATCCCTCCCAGAATAATGGAAACAGCAATTACTAAATGCATATTGTAAAGTTCACGGAATCCCGGCTCATAAAGTCCGTTGTAAAGCGTGGAAAAACCAGCATTGCAGAATGCTGAAATAGAATGGAAAAGGGCAAAAAAGAAACGGGAGGTGTTATTTGTAAACAACTCAGGACTGGTCAATTGGTACACTAAGATGGTGCCTATCAATTCGATACAAATTGTAAAAATGATAATTTTTACGAGGGTCGACCCGATTACTCCTATATTATTTTCATTGATGTAATCTTTCAGATAGAGGCTATTTTCTATGGATAAACTGCCTTTGAAAAAGAACCCGAAGAAGCTGGTAAAGGTCATCATTCCCAATCCTCCAATTTGGAATAAGGTCATGATGATGGTCTGACCAAACACGGTGAATACAGATGAAGTGTCTACAACTATCAATCCTGTGACGCAAACTGCACTAGTCGCAGTAAATAGTGCATCAATAAAGGTAATAGGTACAGTAGTCGACTTGGGAAGGCTAAGTAAAGCAGCGCCAATGAAGATTAAGATTATGAAACTAAGGATGAAAACGACTGAAGGACTGATTTTCAGTTTGTTTACCATCAAACTTAGCTTTCCTAGCTCCATGAAAAAGAGGACGATGATAAGGATGTTTAGAACAAAAAAACGTTTGGAAATATTGAGAGCCTCTTCAGAAAGATCACCACCAAAGATTTTCCAGCGGAATAGGGCCATCATAACTAAGAAAAAAGCGATAATTAGTTCATAAATGGGCCTACGGTTTTTGATTGACTCATTCGACATTAGTATTTTGAGAGCCATCAAAATTCCAAGAAGAAACAAAAACAAAGAGAAAACCTTAGAAGTTATTTTTAAACTTTCTATGCTTGGGGAGTACCCTAGGTGATAGACAAATAATCCAAATGCACCGAAGCTCAGATATCGGATCAGTGGCTCAATTAGATTCTTTAACCTTTTGTTAAGAATTAGATTCTTATCAGGATTAGATAAAATTTGAAAGACTTTTTTCATTCGGTTCTTTGTGAGAGACAAAGTTGAAACCTCCTCATTTTGCCCGCTTGAAGTGTTTTTTCAAGGCCGAAATGTAGTTCTTTTCTGGTAGTAGAAAGAATTTACTTTCTAAATTTTGTGAGTTGTAAATACTCGATTTTCCGCTAAAAAAGTATGCTATCAGACAAGCTAGTCCTAGGAATATCCCAGATTCATATCCAAATAATTCCATTCCCATTACGGTACAAGCCAAGGGCGTATTAGTTGCGCCAGAGAAAACAGCTACAAAGCCCATTCCTGCCATTAATGCCAATGGTAAAGGAATCCAGCCAGCCAAAGCATTGCCCAGAGTAGCACCAGTAAAGAAAAGTGGCGTCACTTCCCCACCTTTGAATCCAGCCCCGAGAGTAAACCCTGTCAAGCCGGTTTTTGCCAGCCAGTCGTACCAAGGAAGAGGTGTCTCGAAAGCCTCCAATATTCTTGGCACTCCCAATCCGATGTAAGTAGTGCTGTCCGAATACCACACAAGTAAGGCAATGATTAGTCCGCCAATGACCGGTCTCAGTGGAGGGTAGGAAATCCACTTTGTAAATTGATGAGAAAAAAAATGGGTAGTTTGGGCAAATAATCTCCCCGATAATCCAAAGGCGATACCGGCAGGAATAATCCAAAGTAAATTAGTGAAGGTATGAGGAGCGACTTCTGGGATGGAATAGGCCGTATGGCCTACTCCCCATAAATACATACAAACCCAATGGGCAATAAATGCAGTCCAGAATGCAGGGAAAAGGGATTTCCATTGAAACTCACGATGAAGCATCCATTCTAATGCAAAAATTGCCCCTGCGAGCGGTGTTCCAAAAACTGAGGCGAATCCGCCTGCGACTCCGGCGATTAGGATAAGCCTTCGGTCGGTTTCGTTAAGAGAAAAAAGCTTGGTCAGTTGGTCTGCTAGCGATCCTCCCATCTGTACGGCGGTACCTTCCCGGCCTGCTGATCCTCCAAATAAATGAGTCAAGATGGTTCCAAAAAGTACCAAAGGGGTCATTCGAAGAGGAATTGGGGTTTGGCTTTGATATAACTCTTCAAGCAAAAGGTTATTCCCCTTCACTGATTTTTCTCCATATTTGTAGTAGGTCCAGCCTATTACAAGTCCTGCTATGGGAAGGAAGGCGATAATCCAAAGATTATTTTCCCGGTAATTTGTGGCCCATTCCAACCCTATCAAAAAAACTGCAGAAGCAGATCCGGAAAGAAGACCTACTAGTCCTCCTAGGCCAATCCAGCGTAATACATTTTTAATTAAAATTTGGATATTCAATACCGCTTTTTTAAAGTTTGAGCCAAATTAGGAATAGAAATT